>JAKJEG010000007.1 GCA_022705545.1 Patescibacteria group bacterium
CTTATCCAATCACCCCTCCTGATTTAAAGGTTAATAGTTTGCAATTTGATTTAAGCGGGGGATCTATTCCTTTAATTAGCATTCAAGTTGCTTTAGAGGATCAAACTCAACAAATAGTAAGTTTAAGGACAAAAGTATCTCCAAGGATGATTTATACTATTTTATCTAAATAAAAAAAATCAAAAAGATGATTAAAATTAAAAAAAGCAAAGGTCAAGTTTTTTTAATGAGCGTTTTACTTTTAACAGTTATCAGTTTAGCTGGTTTAATTGTTTTAACAATTTTTAACCGGCAACTGAAATTAAGTTATGAAGTCGGTCATTCTATTAGAGCAGTTTTTGCTGCTGATTCTTGTTTGGAATGGAAATTATATAATGATTTACATTCCTCCAGACGACTGACAGAGCCAATTTTACCTTCTGATATTCAAAAATGTTCTCAATCAAGTTATTTAGTGACTAGAAACAGTATTCTTTATTCAGCTTTAATTAAAGATTTAAATATTTCCCGGGCTTTAGAAATCAAAACCCATTAATTTTAATTGATCAATCGCAATGGATAAAGAAGAAGCCAAGGAAAGAATAGAAAAATTAAAAAAAGAAATAGAAAAATATCGTTATGCTTATCATGTTTTAAACCAATCTTTAATTTCTGATGAAATTTTAGATTCTTTGAAAAAAGAACTTTATGATTTAGAGCAGCAGTTCCCGGATTTAATTACTCCTGACTCTCCAACTCAGCGGGTTGGAGGAGAACCTTTAAAATTTTTTAAAAAAGTTAGGCATAAATTTCCTATGCTTTCTTTGAATGATGCTTTTTCTGAAAAAGATGTTGAAGACTGGTATGAAAGAATAAAAAAACTTTTGCCATTAGGGGCTAAAATTGATTTTTATTGCGAGCAAAAATTTGATGGTTTGGCTATTTCGTTAACCTATCAAAATGGTTTGTTCCAAAGGGGAGCCACTCGAGGAAATGGTTTGGTTGGTGAAGATGTTACTAATAATTTAAAGACGATTGATTCTATCCCTTTGCGTTTATTAGAAAAAGAAATGGTGATCAAAAATTTAGAGGATTTAAAAATGAATGATTTGTCAGATTATCTTAGAGAAAAAGGGCTGCCAGCAGAAATAGAAGTCCGAGGAGAAGTTCTATTAACTAAAAAAGAGTTTCAAAGAATTAATAATGAGCAGATTAAACAAGGTTTTCCTCCTTATGCTAACCCAAGGAATGTGGCTGCTGGTTCAGTTAGGCAGTTAGATCCTAAAATTACTGCCTCCCGCCATTTAGTATTTTTTGCCTATGAGCTGTTAACTGATTTACCCTTGAAAACTCATGAAGAAAAACATTTAGTTTTAAGAGCTTTAGGCTTTAAAACCCATATTGATAATAAAAGAGTCGAGACCTTAGAAGACGTTTTTAAAATTCATAAAGAATTAGAACAAAAAAGAGAAAGTTTAGAGTACGAAATTGATGGCATGGTAGTTATTGTTAATAATAATCAATATTTTGAGATGTTAGGAGTAGTAGGAAAAGCCCCGCGAGGAGCTATTGCTTATAAATTTCCTCCTAAAGAAGCAGTGACCATTGTTGAAGATATTATTGTTCAGGTTGGCAGAACGGGTGTTTTAACACCAGTGGCAATTTTAAAACCAGTTATGGTTTCAGGGGTAATGATTTCTCGAGCAACCTTGCATAACAAAGAAGAAATTAAAAGACTAGGAATAAAAATTGGGGATAATGTAATTGTTTCCCGGGCTGGTGACGTTATTCCCCAAATAGTTAAAGTTTTGCCGGATTTAAGAACAGGAAAAGAAAAAGAATTTAAGATGCCAGATAATTGTCCAGTTTGTCATCAAAAGGTAGTTGAAGATAAAGGGGGTATAATTGTTCGCTGCCAAAATAAAAATTGTCCTGCTCGTTCGTTGGAAAGAATTTATCATTTCGTTCAAAAAGGCGCTTTTGATATCAATGGGGTTGGTCCAAAAATAATCGATCGTCTTGTTGACGAAAACTTAATTCAAGATGCCAGTGATTTGTTTGATTTGCGAGAAGGGGATATTGCTCCTTTGAAGGGTTATGGGGAAAAATCAGCGAAAAAAATTATTTCGGCTATTCAAAAAGTTAAAGAGATCGAGCTTAACAGATTTATTTACGCTCTTTCAATCCCCCGGGTTGGTGAGGAAAATGCTTTGCTTTTGGCTCAATTTTTAGAGAATAAACTTAAAAAAACTCCCCAGATTAAAGATTTAATTGAGGTTGGGAAAAAATTAACCGTTGAAGAAATGACGAAAATTCCTTCTTTTGGACCAGAAATTAGCCAAGCCATTAAAGAATGGTTTGCTGATAGAACAAACCAACGATTTTTAGAAAAACTGCAGCAAAAAAATATTAAAATCTTGCCTACTTCTAAATCTTCTGATAAATTAAAAGGGTTGAGTTTTGTTTTGACGGGAACCTTAAAAAGCCTAACTAGAGAAGAAGCAAAAAGACGGATAATTGAAAGAGGAGGCAAAGTCAACGAAAGCGTTTCTTCCAAGACCAGTTACTTAGTCAAAGGAGAGAATCCGGGTTCTAAATATGAAAAAGCTTTAAAATTAGGGGTGAAGATTATTGATGAAAAAGAATTTTTGAAAATGATTTAGATTGACGAATGATTAAATTTTTAATTTTCAATAATCAATAATTCAATTAAAAATATATTGTCTATGGATTTTCAAGAGATAAATCATCTTTTAAAACTAAGCCGGCTAGAAATAGCTGAAGAAGAAAAACAAGACATTTCTAATCAATTAGAGGAGATTTTAAATTATGTTCAAAAATTATCAGAAATACCAACAGAAAATATTGAACCGGTCAATGGAGGCACAACTCTTATAAATATTTTCCGGTCGGATGAAAATCCGCGGATTTTTGAAAAAACAGAAGATTTAATTGAAATGTTTTTTGAAGAAGAAAATCGTTATTTAAAAATTCCTCCGATTTTTGAAGATAATAATTAGTAATTTTATGAGTTTAATAAAAAATTTACATCAAAAGTTAATCAAAAAAGAAGTTTCAGCGGTTGATTTAGTTAATCAAAGTTTTAAATTGATCGAAGAAAAAGATAAAGATCTTAAGGCTTTTATAACTTTAACGAAAGAAGAAGCTCTTAAAGAGGCAGAAAAGATAGATAAGAAAATCAGCCAAGGCGAAGAAATCGATTTAATTAGCGGTTTGCCTTTTGCTTTAAAAGACAACATTCTTACTAAGGGCATCAAAACAACAGCCGCTTCTAAAATATTAGCTGATTATTATGGCAGTTATGATGCTACTGTTTTTAAAAAATTAAAAGAAAAAGGAGCAATTTTAGTTGGGAAAACCAATTTGGATGAATTTGCTATGGGTTCTTCGACAGAAAATTCAGCATTTTTTACAACCAAAAACCCTTATGATTTAGAAAGAGTGGCTGGTGGTTCTTCTGGCGGTTCAGCAGTAGCGGTCAGTAGCTCAATGGCTGTTTTTGCTTTAGGATCTGATACTGGTGGTTCAATCCGTGAACCAGCGGCTTTTTGCGGTGTTGTTGGGTTTAAACCTTCTTATGGTTCAGTTTCTCGTTATGGTTTAATACCAATGGCTTCATCTTTAGATGTTATTGGGCCAATAACCAAAACAGTTGAAGATGCCAGAATTATTTTTGAAACTATTGCCGGAAAAGATGAGTTTGATGCAACTTCTTTTGATTTAAAAAAAGAAAAAAATTCCAAAAAAGAAATAATCATTGGTTTAGACGAGGAATTTCTTGCTGAAGGAGTGGCTGAAGAAATAAAAGAGAAATTTTTATCAGTTATTAAAAAGATTGAAGAGTTTGGTCTTAAGATTAAAAATATTGATTTAACTTTAAATCCTTATGCGTTATCCTGTTATTATATTATTATGCCGGCAGAAGTTAGCGCGAATTTAGCTCGCTACGATGGTTTGCGATATTCTTCTTTAAAGGATACTAATTTTAAAAATTTAGAAGATATTTATTTTAAAAATCGGGGTTTAGGTTTTGGTAAAGAAGTTAGAAGAAGAATCCTCTTAGGGACTTATGTTTTGTCTCATGGTTATTATGATGCTTATTATCGAAAAGCCCAAAAAGTAAGGCGATTAATCAAAGAAGAATATGAAAAACAATTTCAGCAGGTTGATTTTATAATTAGCCCAACTACTCCAACTTTGCCTTTTAAAATTGGAGAAAAAATTAGCGATCCCTTGGCAATGTATCTTTCGGATATTTTTACCGTTGGGGCCAACATTGCTGGTTTGCCGGCAATAAATTTGCCCATTGGATTTTCAAAATCGAATTTACCGATTGGTTTGCAAATTACTGCTCCTTATAAAAAAGATTTTGATCTTTTAGATTTCAGCCAGCAAATAGAAAAGTTAGTTAATTTTTAAATTAGAGCGTGGAAAATGATTTTTTAACTTTTTTCGGAGAATTTTTAAAAGAATTTTTTAATGAGATTTTATTATTTATAAATTCTTTGCTCAAAGAATATAGTTTTTATTTTTGGCTGGTAAAAATAATGTCTTTTATTTTAATTTTTTTATTCCTTTTTGGAATAATTTATTATTTTAGGAAATTAAAAATATTTTCTAAGTGGCAACAAAAATGGTTAAATTGGTTTGCGTTATCTCCTGATTATTTTTGGCAAAAAAGATGCTGGAAGAGTTGGAAGGAAATTGAAAATTTATTTTCTGAACCGTATGAATCATCATGGAAGTTAGCGATTTTAAAAAGCGCTAACTTGCTCAAAAAAACTTTACCTTTGATAGATTATCCTGATGATTTTTTTGAGGCTTTATCTCGATTAAAAAAAGAAGGTTATCAAAATTTAGAAATTATTGAAGAGTTTTATAAAAAAGCAGAAGAAATTGCTAATAATCCAAAGGTTAAAGTAGATCAGGAAGAATCTAAAAAAATGGTAAAAATTTTTAAAAAGTTTTTTATTGATTTATTAGCTTCTATCTCATAGTCAAATTCTTTCTCAATTTAATTTTGATTAATTATTGATATCGTCAGTTGAATTAACGACTTTCGATGTCCAAACATTGAAAATTTTTGTTACTTGTTTTTTACAACCTAAGGGGTATATAAATCTATAATGGAAAACAAGAAAGGACTTCTATAAAACATTGACAAAAAGATTGCAAAAGTTTATATTATGTTTATATTATAGCAACTTGAAAATTAAAAAAAGAAAGGTGGATTTGGAATGTCGTTTCAAAATATTCAACCTAAAGCTGCGTGGTTAACAGTGAATCAAGCCTGTAATTTTCGGTGTCAGTGGTGTTATATTCAGGATACTAAATACCAAAACAATAATGAAATGTCTTTTGAGTTGGCAGTAACTTTGGCGAAAATCAGCGCTGAAATTGGCATATCCAATATCATAATAATTGGAGGTGAACCAACTTTATGGCAACCCTTAGTTTCTTTTAATAAATTTTGTCGGGAATTAGGGATAAAAACATCATTGGTGACTAATGGGTTTATGTTCAGTAATGATGAGTTTTTTGAGAATTATCAAAAGCAGCCTAATGATGGTTTAGGGGTTTCCTTAAAAGCAGGTAATAGTTATCAGCTTTTAAAAATAGCAAAATTTCGAGATTTCGAAGGCCTAACAAAAGGGATGCGACGAATATTTCAAAATTACTCCAATGCTTCCATAAGCATTACCCTTAACAGCTTTTATCTTAAAAATTTTCTTCAATTGGTGAAGTTAGCTGTTGAGTGTGGTTCAAAAACCGTTAAAATAGATTTTTGTTCGCCTATTTTTAAAAACGGTAAGCCAGTTAATAAATATATTATTGATCCTTTAAAATTGGTCTCTTTTGTTTTTAGCCTTTATCCTGAATTGGATAAAATTACTCACGGTAATCTTGTTTTTGAAATGAATTTGCCTTTTTGTTTGTGGCCAGAAGGGTTCATTAATCTTTTAAAGATGAAGCATCAAATTATTAGTGTTTGTCAGATGCTAAAACAAGAGGGAATTATTTTTGGCCCTGATGGTCGAGTTCAAATGTGCAATGCTTTATTTGATTTTCCTATTGGTTATTGGAACAAAGATTTTAATGACGGAAGGAGTTTAATTAATTTTTTAAATAGAGAAAAGGTGGTGAATTATTATGAAGGGATGAGGCGGTACCCATTAGAAAAATGTCAAGATTGTGAATGGTATTTAGAGTGTGGTGGTGGTTGCCCCTTGCGTTGGCTGATTTGGGATCCCAAAAAATTAATTTTAAGGGAAAGAAGACTATAATATGGGAAACATGAAGGAAATAATTCAGAAACTCAAAGTTTCGGGAGAGATTCCACCAAATATTCCAACAGGTATTACCAGGAAAATGGGTGGAGTAAGCGCGAAATGTCGGTATCCTGATGGCACAGAATGTCGCTGTGATTGTGGCGTTTGTCCTTGCAGCATTTGTACCCCTGATTATCCTGATGATTAACTCTGAATAAATTTTAAGAAAGTGAGGAAAGAAGGTTTCCTCACTTTTTAATTATTTAATTTCATTTTTAGATAACTTTTAAAAAATTGTCATTTTAGTCTTTTTATGCTACAATTACCTTGATAATTTTTTTAAAAAATAGTTAAAAATAGTTATGAGAAAAATAGGCATTGATTTAGGAACAGCCAATACAGTGGTTTTTATTCCAAAAAAGGGAATTATTATTAATGAACCCTCAGTGGTGGCAATTTCTCAAGATGAAAACGTTATTTTAGCCATTGGCAGCGAGGCGAGAGAAATGCTAGGAAGAACGCCAGAAATGATTAAAACTTATAAACCATTAAGAGATGGAGTAATAGCGGATTATCGAGTGACATCAGCAATGTTGAAATATTTTATTAATAAAGCCTTAGGAGGAATTAAATTGTTTAAACCAGAGTTGGTGATCTCAGTGCCAGTTGGCATTACTTCCACCGAAAGGAGAGCAGTGATTGATGCTGCTCGGGAAGCTGGCGCTAAAGAAGCTTATATTGCTCGGGAACCAATTTTGGCAGCCCTTGGAGCAGGGGTACCAATTAATTCACCGATGGGTAATATGATTGTGAATATAGGCGGTGGGACCTGTGAGATTGCGGTAATTTCTTTAGGAGGAATAGTTGCTTGGGCTTCAGTGCGAGTGGCCGGCAATAAAATTGATGAAGCTATCAGCGATTATATAAAAAAGAGATATAATTTAGCCATTGGAGAAAGAACGGCTGAAGAAATTAAAATTAACATTGGGACTGCTTTACCGGAAAAGCAAAAAAAAGAAATGGAAATTCGGGGATTAGATCTTTCTGAAGGTTTGCCAAAAAATATCGTTGTTAATTCCAATGAAATTGCGGAAGCAATTTCAGCTCCGTTAAAAGAAATTATTCAAGGGGTAAAATCAGTATTATCTCAAACCCCTCCGGAATTAGCTGCTGATATTATGGAAAAAGGAATGTTATTAACTGGCGGAAGTGCTCAATTAAGAAACATCGATACTTTAATAAGTAAGATAACTGGCGTGCCGGTTTATATTGCTGATGAATCAATTTATTGCGTGGCGAAAGGCACCGGAGTAATTTTGGATAATTTGGACCTTTATAAAAAAAGTCTAATTAACTATCGTTAAATGGAAATTTTTTTAACGGCAAAAAATAAGAGAAACCTTGATTTTTTACTAAATGAGGATAATCGATTGATTCAGAATGTGCTTTTTTGGGGCGAAGAATCAATTGGTAAAAAAACGATGGCTCTGTATCTAGCTGAAAGATTACTTTGCCAGCAGAGAACAAAAAATAATGAAAATTGTGGCCAATGTCAAAGTTGTTTAATGTTTAAAAAGAACTATCATCCTGATTTGTTAATAGTGGAAAGTCAGGAAAAGAGTATTTCTATTGAGCAAATTCGTCAATTAATTAATTTTTTTTCTTTAAAACCAATTTTAGCCAGTTTAAAAATTGCCATTATTGATGAAGCCGAGAAATTAACAGTTGAAGCCCAGAATTCTTTATTAAAAATTCTTGAAGAACCTTATTTTAATGATTTAATTATTTTAATTACCGCTTATCCTCAAAAACTTTTGCCAACTATTAAATCGCGGTTATTGAATTTAAGGTTTATCAGGGCTAAAAATGAAGAAATCAGGGAATTTTTAATCGAAAAAATGAAGATTAAACAAGAAAAAGCCCAGTTAATAGCGGAAAATGCCAACGGGAAAATTGGGGAAGCGATTAAAATGTTAGACGATGATTATTGGCAGGAAAAACAAGAGGCGAAAAAAAAGTTAAAAGAGTTGGTTAAAGGCAATGATTTTGATAAATTAATGATTATCTCGGAAATTCAAGAGGAGCAATTTAGTTTTCTTTTCAAAGAGTGGCTTGATCTTTTAAGACCTTTAGCTAAAGAGAAAATTTTAATAGAAGAACCAAAAAGGAAAATCTTATTGAAAAATTTATTAGAGGTTTATCCTTTCCTTGATTCAACTAATCTTGATCGAAGATTATTAGTGGAAAATATTTTTTTAAATATTTAATCTTATAAAAAATGTCAGAAGTAACAATTAAAAATTTTTCTAATCAAATAGATAAAATTAGAGATGATTTTAAACAGGAAATTCGGAAATTAAGAACTTCCCGGCCAAGCACTGAATTGGTAGAAGATATTTTAGTTGAAGTTTATGGAGCAAAAACCCCTTTAAAACATTTAGCTTCAATCAGTGTTTCTCCTCCTAATATTATTATTGTTGAAATTTGGGATAGAAGCATTCTATCTAATATTAAAAAATCTATTATGGAAGCTAATTTGGGGTTAAACCCGGTTGAAGACGGTAACAGTTTGAAGCTTTATTTACCCAGTTTATCTCAGGAAAGAAAAAAGGAATTAATTAATGTTTTATCCAAAAAGAAAGAAGAAGCAAGAATTAAAATAAGGCAATTAAGAGATGACTTTTTAAAGATGGTTAAAAAAGATTTTGAAAATAACGAAATTTCCGAAGATGAGATGTTTTCTTTTAAAAAAGAACTTCAGAAAAAAATTGAAGAAATTAACCAAGAATTAGAAAACATCGAGGAGCAAAAAATAAAAGAAATAGAAAATTCTTAAAATGATTTATTTCATTATTGCCATTCTTTCTTTGAGTTTAATTTTAATCATTCATGAATGGGGGCATTTTTTATTTTCTCGGTTGTTTGGGGTAAAAGTGGAAGAATTTGGCATTGGTTATCCCCCTCGGCTTTTTAGTTTTAAGAAAAATGGTGTCGTTTACTCCGTGAATGCTATTCCCTTTGGAGCTTTAACTCAAATTTATGAAGGAGAAAAAGGGAAAAATGAACCGGAGAGTTTTTGGTCTAAAAGCACTTTTCAAAAAATAATGATTCTTGTTGCCGGACCATTATTTAATATCCTTTTAGCCTTTTTAATTTTGACAATTTTGTTTGCTGTTGGTTTTCCTCAAGAAGTAGTTCCTTTTCCTATTTTTGAAGGGGGAGTAGCAGTTAAATATTCTGTTCCTCAAGCGATGGTTCATTCTATAGAATTTATGGGTATTATCTTGAGAGAATCAATTATTGGCATGGGGCAGGCTTTTTATAATTTGTTCTTTAAAGCCCAGATTCAAGATTTTGTCGGCCCTATTGGTTTAGTGGCTATTAGCCAGCAGGCTGTTCAATTAGGGGTGACCCAAAGTTTATATTTTTTTGCTTTAATTTCCTATGTTTTAGGAATTTTTAATCTTTTACCAATTCCAGCTTTGGATGGAGGAAGGGTATTTTTAATTTTAATAGAGAAAATTAGAAGAAAACCAATTAGCGCAAAAAGTGAAAATTTAATTAATAATATTGCTTTTTCTTTATTGATAATTTTGTTAATCATTGTTTCTATTAAAGACGTATTTGTTTTTATCTTTTAATGTTTGGACATTATTATTTAGTTAACGAGTTAACGAATTAACGAATTGAAATAATTAACAACTAAAATAAAATGTATATGGTCTATCGTTAAAAGGTAATGAAGCCCGTATCGTTTAGGGTCAAAGGTTAAGAGTTAAAAGGATTTTTTACCCTAAACCTTACCTTTTCACCATATTGGCTTTATAACCCTTAAACTCTTTACCCTAACCAGTTCATTAACGACTTGCGATGTCGTGAATTAAGTCTTGGAAAAGGAATCTCCCTTCGGGAGGAATCGCCACGGCCTTTGGCCTCAGAATGACAGGGAGAACAATGACATTGACGATAACAATAACAATGACAAGATTTAAGATTTAAGATGTAGATTTGAGATTTTATTTTTGAGATTTGAGAT
>JAKJEG010000075.1 GCA_022705545.1 Patescibacteria group bacterium
AATCTCCCGAAAGGGGAGGATTTGCCTACAGATTAATAGGTCTTTTTAATTTTAAATTTCTTTGAAAGAAAGAACTCTTTCGATTTCTTCTAAGGAGGTTATGCCTAAAAGGGCTTTGATAATAGCATCATCAATTAATTTAGGAAAATCAACTTTTTGAAGGTCTTCTATTTTTTTAATATTATGCATTTCTGGAATGAGAATTTCAAAAATGCCGGTTAAGCCATAATATCCCCGGTATTGGCAATAAGAACAGCCAGTGGCCTGGTAAAAAGTATAGGGTTTTTTGATTTGCTGGGCAGTTTTTGGGTATTTTTTTAAAGCTTGGCTAATATTTTTTTCTAAATCAGAAGAAATTTTAATTTTGGCCTCTCTTTTGCATTTTGGACAAAGTTTTCTTACCAATCTTTGGCCAATGATTAAATTAATCGCTGAAAAAATTTCTTCTGCTGGAATGCCTAAACTTCTAATTCTTTCCGCCACGCTTAAAGCATCGTTAGCATGGATAGTGGATAAAACTAAATGACCGGTTAATGATGACTGCCAAACCAATTCAGCTGTTTCTTTATCCCTAATTTCTCCTACGAGAAATATATTAGGATTTTGCCGGAGTAAACTTCGCAAAGCAACAGCAAAGGTATAGCCTTTTTCTTCGTTAATTTGGGTTTGAATAACTGAAGGCAGACGATATTCAATTGGATCTTCAATAGTGATGATTTTGACTCCCGGTTTGGCTAATTTTTTTAAAATTGCAAATAAAGTAGTAGTTTTTCCTGAGGAAGTTGGACCGGTAGATAAAATTAAACCAGTTTTTTTATTCTCAACGATTGATTCTACTTTTTCTTTTGCTTCTTCCAAAAATCCCAGATTTTCCAAATCAACAATATTTAATTCTTCTCTCAGTAATCTTAAAGAGGCGGATTCACCATAACCACCGGGAATAATTGAGACTCGAATATCGATTGATTTATCCGGCAAAATAAGCCTTGTTCTTCCTTCTTGAACTTTTTGAGTTTCTTCAGTTTTTAGGCCGCTGATATCTTTAATAGTGGCAATTATTTTTGGATGGTCAGTTAAATCAAAAGAAACTAAAGGATATAAAATACCATCAATTCTTTGCCTGACAACAGAATTTTTTTCCTGCGGTTCAAAGTGAACATCAGTGGCGCGAGATTGGTAAGCAGTCAATAAAATTAACGCTAATTTCCTTTCGTTATTTTTGTCTTCAATAACATTTGATAAATTAATTTTTTTATTCAAAATTTCCTGAACAGTTTTTTCCTCCTCTGGAGAAACTTTTATTCCTCGGGTTAATACTTGAGAAAACAAATCCTGATACATTTCCTGTAAATAATCAATATCGCCAGCTACCCTGACTACTTCTTCCAATGAAGTAATCCCGCTAATAACTTTTAACAGGCCATCGTGGAAAAGGGGAACCATTCCTTCGTCAATGGCAATAGTGCGAATTTTATTTTGATCTTCTCCTTTTTGAATAGCAGCAATAATTCTTTCTGTCATTGTAAAATATTCAAAAATACCGATTTGATCTTTGTAACCAAGAAAATGGCACTTTTCACAGCCTTTTGCTCGATAAAGATAAGGAATATCTTTGGGGATTTCTACTCCGCTTTTTGGAGAAAGAATAGAAAAGGCCTCAATCAATTTTTGCTTTTGCTCTTGATCTACTGGATATTTTTCTTTACAATGAGGGCAAAGACGACGAACTAATCTTTGAGCGATAATTAGTTTTAAGGCGTCGGGAATAATTTCTCTTTCTGCCCCTAATTCAATTAAGCGGGAAATAGTCCCGCTTGCTTCATTAGTGTGTAAGGTTGAAAAAACCAAATGACCAGTTAAGGCTGCCTGTAAAGCAGTGGTTACCGTGTCTTTATCTCTCATTTCCCCAACCATAATAACATCAGGGTCTTGACGTAAAATTGATTTTAAACCAGTAGCAAAGTCGTAATTTCTATCAACTTGAGTTTGATTAACCCCGTTAATGTGGTATTCAATCGGATCTTCAATGGTAATAATTTTTACTCCCGGAGAAACTTTCTCTTTAATCATTGTGTAAAGAGTAGTTGTTTTTCCTGAACCG
>JAKJEG010000076.1 GCA_022705545.1 Patescibacteria group bacterium
ATTTTTAGGTTGTTCAAGTTATCCTAAATGCACTTATACAGAGAAAATAGAATAATTATTTAAAAAACACTCCATTAAAAATTAAAAATACAGAACAATTTACTTCAAATATTTAGCAAAAAGAGTTGATGATGAAGTTTTAAAACCAAAACGAAAAACAAAGTTATAATCAAAAACTTGAAACTCAAAATCCATTAATCTAATTTGTATCAGTTGAAAAATGCGTTAAGTAAAGATAAATGTTGCGTTTGTGCAACATTTATGTTAAAATGTTGCAGAAAATTGATTAAGTGTAACATTCATGTTAAAACCAGCAATTCCTCAAAAACTTCCAATTGAACTTAATTTTAGCAAATTTGCCAAAGAATTAGCAGATGCTTCTTTTGAGTTGGGAAAATTAGATGGCCTGGAGCGGAATCTTCCTAACCCATCTTTACTTATATCTCCATTAATTACAAAAGAGGCAACCGTAAGCTCAAGAATAGAAGGCACAAGAAGCACTGTTTCTGATGTTTTTCTTTACGAAGCTACAAAAGAAGGAAAATTTGATGATACAATTGAAGTTTTTAATTATCGGCAAGCAATGATATGGGCAATAAACGCTTTAAAAACCAGAAAATTAAACCTTTCTTTCATCAAAGAACTCCATAGTATTTTATTAAAAAGAGCAAGAGGAGAAAAATACAGAGGAAAGTTTAGAGAAAGGCAAGTTTTTATTGGGAAAAAAGGAGCAAAAATTGAAGATGCTACATATATTCCGCCGGAACCAATGTTAATACCGGAATATATGGAAAATTTAGAGAGATACATATTAAGCAATGGCCAAAATAAATTAATAAAAGCAGCAGTCATTCATTATCAATTTGAAGCAATTCATCCTTTTCAAGATGGAAATGGAAGGATTGGAAGATTGCTCATTCCTCTTTACCTGTATAACAATGGCTTGCTTTTTAAACCAATTCTATTTTTAAGTGGTTATTTTGATAAAAATCGCGATGAATATATTCGTCATCTTCACTTAGTTGATGTAGAGAAAAAATACGAAGAATGGGTAAAATTCTTTTTGGTTTCTGTAAAAAATCAAGCGAAGGAAACTCAAAAATTAATTGATCAAATAAATAATCTGGTAAATGAAGTTAAAATAAAGACAGAATCTATTAAATCTCCTTATATTTCCCGAACTATTGATTTTATATTTTCCACCCCAATTTTTTCTAATAGTGAATTAAGCAGATATATTAAAGCAAACAGAACTACATCTACTCGTTTAACCAAAAAGTTTAAAGATTTAAAAGTTTTAGATTCTTTCGTCCCGCCAAAAAGGAAAAGAGAGTTATACGTATTTAAATCATTAATAAAATTACTATCTTATTAGTGCGTTTTACTTTATTTTAAAAATTATGCCGCAACGACAATTTAAAATAAAATCTACCCAGAAAAAACTGGCCGCGAGGAAAAATTAATCTCCAAAACCCCTTAAAATTGAAACACGGAGAACTTTTTTAAAAAAAAGCAAGAGTGTGATAATATAAAAAGATACGAAAAAAGAAAGTCAAAAAGTATGAATTTAAATGATGTTCTGAAAATAAAAGCGAAAGATTGGCCTTTATTAAAAGAATGGATTGAAATGTATAAAACCAAACTGAAAAATAACGAGTAAAAACCTAATTATTAGCGGTTATTTATCAAATGAAAGGTTACCACTTTAAAGTCGCCTTTCATGAAAAAATATTTTAGATGGTTTTGATTTATGAGGTACAAAGAAAACAATTTTGCTTTTATAGATGGTCAAAATCTTAACCTTGGTATTAAAAATTTGGGTTGGAAATTAAATTTCTGAATTATAACAAAGCAATTATTGTAACTAGCGACGGTGACTTTTATTCATTAGTGAAATATCTTTATCAAAATAATAAGTTATGTTGTGTAATGAGCCCTTATGTGAAAACCTGTTCAACTTTATTAAAGAAGGAAGCTAAAGAAAAGCTGATTTTTATGGATAACTTGCGGAAAAAACTTGAATATA
>JAKJEG010000077.1 GCA_022705545.1 Patescibacteria group bacterium
TTTCGATCGTAAATAATCCCTCTGGGAGCTTCAATATAAAAGTATCGATTTTTATTATTCAAAGCCCGAACTTCAAAGTCAGCCCCTTTTAAAATAGTTAAATAAAAACAACGAAGAAAAACAACAATGCTTAAAATAACCGCTAACCAAAAAATTATTTTCATTAGCGTTTTTGACAGAGGCCATTGCAAACTATCAAGTTTTTCTTTTTCAGCTGACTCTTTGGCTTTTTTATCTAATAAAACTTCCTCTGGGTCCAAAAGGTTTTCTTTTCTTGTAATAAAATAAGACATTGATTTAATTCAAAATTTCTTAAAAATTGATCATTGAAAATTTTAACATTTAAACATTCAATTAACGACATCGCAAGTCGTTAGAAACTAACGACTTGCAATGTCAAAAAATTAATAATTCTTGTTATTTAAAACAAGCCCTTGTCATTGACTAATTTTTCTAATCCCATACCCAATTATTAATATCCCCACGGCAAAAATTAAAGTTAATAAAGTATTAAACATTAAAGGAAGAAGAAAAAGGCTTTTTTTAAATAAGAAGTAAAAAATCAACTCACTGAAATTAAATATTAATACCGCTAACAAGCTAAATAAAATTTGTGAAGAAATAATTCCTTTTTCTATCACTGAGTTTAAAAACAACATAAAAAATAAAGTGATTAAAAAAATAATCAAATAAGCGCCAAAAAAGAGAGGGCTAAAAAGATCATAAATAAAGGCGGAAAGAAACGTCAAAAAGAAAAAATAATAAGGGTTTATTTTTTTAAAAAGCAAAAAGGACAGAATCAAAAAAATTAAAAGAAAATTTACCGGGAAAAACCAGAAAAAACCAATTTGAAACTGAAACTGAAAAAAAACAATTAAACAAAACAAAATAAAGTTAATCAGATAAAACATAATCTTTGGAAGGATTAATAATTACTAAGGTATTCCATAAATTTCGATAATCAATTAAAGGATCAAATTCAAATTGAGTTAAACCACCGCTTAAAACCGCAGATTTTTCTATTTTCGATTTAATTCTCCCAACTAAAAATCCTTTCAAAAAATCATTATCGCCGCTAGAAACAATTAAGGATAAGGGCTCTATTTCTGCCTGTTCAGGCACGTAAGATAAAATAAAAGCTCCACTGCTATCTCTTTCTGCTACCCCTTGGACTAAAGTTCCTAAAATAGTAACGTTTATTTTTTTATTAGGAGCAAAAATAAATTCTCCCTGACAAAAATTTTGCTCACATTTAATTAACTGTCCAATTAAAACTTCGTCTTTGCTGATCACATTCATTCCTGCTTTCAAACCATCATTTTCTCCTTTATCAATCCAAAAATAATAAGGCAAAGGAGAGGAATCAAGAAAAGTGATCTTGGCTTCAATGCTTTGAATTCCCTGCTCTTTAAAATTAAGAGCTAATTTTAAAGCCTCATTTTCTTCTTTGGTTTTAAAACAATCTAATTCTTTTAAAGCTAACTTTTGATTTTCTTCTTTTAACGCGAACAATTGGCCTCTAAGATCATTAAAGAAAAATAAATCGTGAAAAAAAAGGCCAATTTTTTTAAAAGGCGAGAAAAAATTATTAATATTTTGCGTAAAATTAACTAATTGATTACGGCTTAAAATTCCAATACCAAAATAGATTAAAATAAAAATAAAAAACAATAAAATCCCCCGAAAATATTTCTTGTTCATAAATTTATTCCAGCGGTTGCTGCTTTAAACTGCTTACTAAAATATCATGATAATTATCTATATTATCCAAAATAATTCCGATTCCTCGAATTAAAGCCGTTGTCGGTTCTTCAATAACATTAACATTTAATTCAACAAATTTTTCTATTAGTTGATCCAAACCTTTTAGCAGGCTTCCGCCACCACCCAAAAAAATACCTTTCTCAATAATATCGCCCATTAATTCCGGAGGGGTTATTTCTAAAACGCTTTTAATGGCATCTACTATTTTCATTAGGGAAGGAGTAATGGCTTC
>JAKJEG010000078.1 GCA_022705545.1 Patescibacteria group bacterium
CTTTAATAGCGTCAATAGCCATTTTTTTTGCCTCTTGAAGATCCTTTCCATAGGTAATACACCCGGGTAAACTTGGTACTAAAACAGTAAAGCCTCCCTCGGGTTCTGGACGAAATATAATATTATAGGTTAATTTTTTCATAAGTTTCAATTTAAAACTAATCTATATTCTCGTTTCTATGATAATCAAAACTACAAAAAAAGTCAAATTAAAATTTTCTTAAATAAAAATTGAATCCACCTTTTCTTAATCTTCTTTTAATTCCTCTTCTAATTCTTCCAATAATTTTTG
This sequence comes from Patescibacteria group bacterium, assembly GCA_022705545.1. Lineage (GTDB taxonomy): Bacteria > Patescibacteriota > Minisyncoccia > UBA6257 > UBA6257 > JAKJEG01. Next base: position 293 of record JAKJEG010000078.1, read on the forward strand.
AGCTTTTGAGGAAACCTTTTGAGGGGTTTTAATTTTCACCGTAACATACAAATCGCCATAGCCTAAAGAATTAAAGTGTTTAATCCCTTTACCCCGGAGCCGAAAAATTTCTCCTGAATTCGTCCCAGCAGGAATTTTTAAAATAATTTTTTTACCATCAAGAGCTTTAATTTCTTTTTTTGTTCCTAAAATTGCCTCGGGAAAAGAAATAAAGATTGAAGTATACAAGTCGTCATTTTTTCTTTCAAAAACCGGATGAGGAAGAATATTGATCTTTGCGTATAAATCTCCACTTGGCGCTCCAAATAAACCCGCTTCCCCTTCGCCTTTGATTCTAATAGTTTCTTTATCCCTAATACCGGCTGGAATGCTGATTTTTATTTTTTTAAAATCATAAATTCGGCCATCGCCGCCACATTTACGACAAGGTTTTTCGGGTATTTTTCCCCGACCCTTACATTTTGGACAATCTCTAATTTGAGTAAATTCCCCAAAAATAGTTCTTTGACGATATCTAATAAAACCCTCGCCTTTACATTCTGAACAAGTTTTTTGTTTAGAGCCCGGCTCATAACCACTGCCATTACAATTATCACATTTAATATAAGTTCGAAAACTAATTTCCTTTTCTGTGCCAAAAGCGGCTTCTTCTAAAGTAATATTGGTATCTATTTCTATATCTCGACCCCGATTATCAGTTTTTTTCTTCCTGTTTTTACTTTCTGAACGTTCGCCAAAAAAATCAGAAAATAAATCAAAAATATCAGAGCCAAAAGACGAAGAACCAGAAGCGCCAAAATCTGAACCAAAATCAAAGTTTTCCCAATTAAAATTGGAAAAATCAAAACCACTGGCATTATTTCCAGCCCCAGCCCGGTCAAAAACCTGACCGTAACGGTCATATTGAGCCCTTTTTGCCGGATCGGATAGCACCTGATAAGCTTCGTTAATTTCTTTAAACTTTTCCGCGTCACCGCCTTTATCAGGATGATATTGATGGGCTAATTTATGAAAGGCCTTTCGAATTTCATCCTGAGAAGCATTTTTATTAACTCCTAAAATTTTATAATAATCTTTTGGCATTTTTTATTTAAACTTTAACGGTTAAAATTTCTTTTTCAATTCCCTTTTTATCTATTTTTAATAGTTTTACTCTTATTAATAATGGCAAAATCAGCCGGCTGAAAATACTCAAAAAAATACTTAAGAAAAAATTAACTAAACTGATTAAACTAAAAGCGATCAAAATTAAAACCAACCAATAAATCCATTTAAAGAAAGGCAACGAAAAACTCTGAGTAATTTTTGTTTTTAAAAAGTTTTTAATCAATATTGATAAATTCTCCTCACCAGTTAAAGGTTGACCGAATATTGTTTCTAATTGTTTTTTGGCTGCTTCCATCATTTGTTGGCTCGCTTCTGATTGAAGATTAATTTCGGTGGAAGCAATTTCTGGTACTTCTGTCTGTTGAGAAAATTCTTGAGAAATCCCCTGGATTTTTTCTTCAAGAGAGGTTGGCGGAATAACATTAGGCAATTCCTCTGGCGAATAAAAAAGACCTTGATTATTAACTGAGTTTTCAATAAACTCATTTACTGTTGTGTTAAAAGGAAGCGGAATTTCATCAATAATAACATTTAATAAATTATTAAAATTTAAAGAGTACTGCCAGCT
>JAKJEG010000079.1 GCA_022705545.1 Patescibacteria group bacterium
AAGATAGGGAATTTTTTTAATGGGCGTTCCTTCAGGCAAAATGAATTTTAATTTTAATAAACCATTGCCCCCGGTAATTTTTTGCCACTTGCCTTCCATTTTACTAACTGAATCAGTCACGGTCATTGCCACTTGCCCTTTGGTTGGCAGATAATAAGAATAAGGCAAAACTGAAAAATTAGTTAAAGACGGATCAGCAAAACAATATTTTTTATTAACAGAGCAATCATTCAAAACTAAAGTGATTAAAAAATCTAGCATCAAACCATCAAGATCTAAAGAAGGATTTCTTTTTTGAACAGCTTCTTCAATAGCCAAAAAACCATTTTTTGAGGAAAATAAAATATCTTTAAAAATCTCTTCCCCAAACTGCTCTTTTAAATATAAAGACAAAAAATGAACTTTGGCATAATCAAAACTTTTCTCCTGCCAGAGATTAAAATTCAAGGAAGTGGTAGATAAAAGCTGATTGGCTCTTTTTAATAATAAAGACCGGCTGACATCAGGGTCTAAGAAAAAAGCCGAAGATTCAGCCAGCATTTCCGATAAGAAAACTTCCATTTCCGGTTTCGCTTTTAGGGTGATTAAATGGGTAAATTCGTGAGTCAGATAATAACTGCTGACTGAAGCTGGATTAGCTAATAAGGCCTCAGCATTTAAAAAAACAATTTGGCCTTCGTTAGAGTCAGGAGAAATTGATTTTGGCAGATGATCATTAGTTCGGACATAACCGCCAAAATCGTTTTTTAATTTTTCCAAAACGACAATTAAGCGAGGGTCATTATCAATGCCGGGAAGATCTTCGGTAGTCAGCAAATTAGTGATTTTGGGATAAAACTGGTTTTCAAAAATATTGGCAATTTCTGAAAGTTTATTGTTTAGTTGGTTTTTTAAAAGCGGGTCTAAATTTTGATACCAGTCCTTTTGAACGTAAAAATAAATTTTATTAGTGGTTTTAAGCAGTTGAGCATCAATAATTTCTGAGGAAGAAAAATCATAATTGGAATTAACAAAAAAAGAACGCTCAAAAGAAGCGGCTTGAGCAAAAGAAGGCGTAATTACGAAAGCCAAAAAAGAAAAAGCAATTAAATTAAGAGCAAAAAATTTTTTCTTTGAAAAAGACATTTTTATCTTTATAAGAATAACAAAAAAAAAGAAAATTTTCAATGTTCGGACATTATTATTTAGTTAACGAGTTAACGGGTTAACGAGTTAATTACAACTTACAATTGACAACTGATATTATTATTTAGTTAGCGAATTAATTCGTTAGTTCGTTAACTCGTTAATTCGTTAACTCAACTAGCGATGTCGTTAATGATGTCATGAAATCAAAAACCGCCCGAGAGGGCGGTTTTTGATTAACCCGCAAAGAAGGGTTTAGTTGCCAGACAAGTAAGTCAAGCCGGTCTTCAAAGTATCAATTCCCCAATTTTGATCAGTTCCATCTGATAGATCGTTATCAACATTCCAAGGAATTTTCGTTATTCTCACTTCATAATAACCGGCAGCAGCGCTCTCAATGGTAAAGACAGTGTTGACTTCGCAAGTAGCAGTAGCGCCAGAAGAAATTCGGTAAGTGGCAGTTGAACTATCTTCAAAGGCATTAGAACAAGTCCAACCAGTCGAAGGAGTACTAGTAGGAGTAAAAGATGTACCACCCTTATAAATTGTAGTTGCAATTGAAGAAGCATTGCTAATTGTCGGTAAGTAGATATCACCTCCTTGAGCAGTCACGTTAAAGACAATTTTGGCTGTACCTTGATCGCTAACTGTTGAACTGGTTGAACCAGAAGCAGTTAAAGTAGCTGAGCTCAAAGCAAAAACTGGAGCTTTTAAGAAGGGATAGAATTTTTCACCTGCTAGAGTTGATCCATCAGCTTCTTTGACATTA
>JAKJEG010000080.1 GCA_022705545.1 Patescibacteria group bacterium
AACCGCTATATTTAGCTTTATTTTTAAATTTTTTCCAAGACAGCCAAGCGCCAAAAAATCCGTCTAAACAATTTTGATGATAAAAAACGCGATTAGAAGCCATAAAATTAAGAAAATTATTTTGCCATTAAAGCAACAACCCCGGCTAAATTTTGACCAGATAAATAAGCCAAAGTAGCGCCACCGCCAGTAGAGAAAAATAAATTATTTCTTTTGGGCAGACGACCTTGAAAAATTGAGATCGTATCGCCGCCGCCAATAACCGTTAAATCTTTTTTATTTTTTAAAATCGCCTTTTTTATTTTCTCTGTTCCCAAAGAAAACTCTGGCTCTTCTATTTTTCCCATTGGCCCATTCCAAAAAATAGTTTTTGCTTGAAGAATAATTTTTTCGTAGAAATCAGCGCTATTTTGACCAATATCAAAAATAATATCAGCTGGTTTAATTTCTTCTAATTTTCTTGATTCAACTTTTCCTCTTGATAAAACTTTAAAATCATCGGGTAAAATTAATTTTCCTTTTTGAGGATTAATGCTTTTTGCTTCAGAAATTACTTCTTTTTCATAAATTGATTTTCCTATTTCAAAATTCCGCGCTTTTAAAATCGTATTAGCCATTACTCCACCGACGAGAAAATAATCAGCTGAAGATAAAAAATTTTTTATCAGAGGCAATTTGTCTTTGGCTTTGGCTCCACCTAAAATAATTACTTTTGGTCTTTTTTTACTCTTTAAAAATCGATTAAGATTTTTAATTTCTTCTTCGAATAAAAATCCCGGATAAGCAGGTAAATATTTAGTGATAGCCACTAAAGAAGCACTTTTCCGGTGAGAAACAGAAAAGGCCTCATTAATATAAATATCAGCCAAATTAGCTAATTTCTGAGCGAATTTATCGTCGTTATTTTCTTCTTCAGGATAATAACGAATATTTTCTAAGAGACAAATTTCTCCTTGACATAATCCATCAAGTTTTTTCTCTAAAACAGAACTGCCAATTTTTTCAGGGAAAAAATAGATTTTTTCTTTTAAAAGTTGCTCTAAATAAATCGCAATTGGTTTTAAACTAAATTGTTTTTGTTTTTTCCCCTTTGGCTGGCCTAAATGAGAAACTAAAATTATTCTTTTGACTTTTTGCCTTTTTAAATATTTAATTAAAGGCAAGGTTTTTTTAATTCTAAAATCATCAACCACTTGGCCTTGGTTGATTGGCACATTAAAATCAACTCTCACCAAAACGCTTTTTTGAGCTACTTTGGCTTTTTTTAACGATTTAAATTTCATTAAAACTAATTACTTCAATTCGTAAGTGACTGTCACATTAACAGTGATTTCCTCTAATCCAGATTCAATTGGAGCAGGAATAGTGGTTGTTGGTGTTTGCAAGGAAGCATCAGCAGATTTCATCGCCTCACGATAAACTGGATAACCAACATTGGCTTCGGAAATGCCTAAAATTTTTCCTAATTTGATAGAGGTTTCTTGCGAGAATAATTTTGCCCGGGCTTCGGCTTTTTTGATGGCTTCGATTCTAGCTTGATTTTTATAATCCTCTACATCCTCGATTTCAAAAGAAACAGTGGAAATATCATTAATCCCTAATAGAGTTAAACCGCCAACAAGATCATTAACTTTATTAAAATCTCTTATTTTTACTTCCACGCTTTGAGTAAGCAGATAACCGACAATTTTAGGCGGACAGGGAACATAAACATCCTTAGCGTCTTTTTCTCGACACCAAGAATAATCATACTGAGGATTAAGATTATAATTAATGGTTTTAATATCATCTTCTTTTATCCCCTGCTCTTTAACAAAATTCAAAGCCTTGGCCATTTTTTCAT
>JAKJEG010000081.1 GCA_022705545.1 Patescibacteria group bacterium
TAAACTTTATCAGTTAATCTGGTCCCGTTTTATTGCCAGCCAAATGCCTGAAGCTATTTTTTCCCAGAAAAATCTTGTTATTGAAACCAAATCTAACCAAAATTATTTTTTCAAAAATACTTCCTCAACCCTCTTGTTTGATGGATTTTTAAAAGTTTATCCTTTTTTAAAATTCGAAGAAAATCTCCTTCCTGCCAATTTAAAAGAAGGATTACCGCTCCGAATCAAAAAAATTAACCTTGAAGAGCATAGCACTCAACCGCCAAGCCGTTTTAATGATGCCAGTCTTATTAAAACTCTAGAAAAATATGGTATTGGCCGACCCTCAACTTACGCTCCAATTATTTCCATCCTTTTGGAACGAGGCTATGTCAGTCGCGATCAAAATAAATCTTTTTTCCCCAACGAAATTGGCATTATTGTTAATGATTTATTAGTCAAACATTTTCCCAACATTGTTGACTATCAATTCACTTCCCAATTGGAAGAAGATTTAGATCTGATTGCTCAAGGAAAAAAGCAATGGCAAAAAGTTATTAAAGATTTCTATTTTCCTTTTAAAGAGCAGATTACCAAAAAAGAAACCGAATTAGAAAAAGAAACCATTGCTCCGATAACGCGCCTAGAGGAAAAATGTCCGAAATGCGGCAAAAATTTAGTTTCTCGATTAGGCCGTTATGGTCGTTTTTTGGCTTGCGAAGATTGGCCAAATTGTCCTTATACTAAAAGCATTAATCAGGAAACTTCTATACCCTGCCCTCTGTGTAAAAAAGGGCAAGTGGTGATAAAAAGAAGCAAAAGAGGAAAACAATTTTATGCGTGTTCTGAATGGCCAAATTGTCAATTTGCTTCTTTTAATGAACCTTTAGCAGAAAATTGTCCAATATGTCAAAGTTATCTTGTTAAAACCAAAAAGAAAATAAAATGCTCTAATAAAGATTGTTCCTATGAACGACCTTTATAAAAATTTAATCAAAAAAATCAGTTATTTAGAAGAAAAAGATATCCGTCTGGTGAAAAAAGGCGCTGTTATTGCTGACTATCTTTATCAGGGTAAATTTCGAAAAATCAAAGAGCCATTAATTAATCATCTTCTCCGTGTTGCTTTAACTTTAGCTGATTTAAAATCCGATAAAGATGCTTTAATTGCTTCTCTTTTTCACGAAAAAATTGAGGTTGAAGAATTTCAAAATTTAATCACTGATGAATTTAACAGCGATGTTTTTTCTATTATCCAACAACTTTACCAATTAGAAGATTTTCATTTTAGTTTAAGCGAAAATAATGATTTAAAAACAAAAGAAAATTTTCGGAATTTAATTCTTTCTTTGGCTCAAGATAGCCGAGTAATAACTATTAAATTAGCCGATGTTTTAGATGACTTGAAAACATTTTGGGTTTTAGAAAAATCTCAGCAGCAACAAAAAGCCAAAGAAATTTTAGAAATTTATTCTCCCCTTGCTCATCGATTAGGATTTTTGGAAATTAACCGACAAATTGAAGATCTTGCCTTTCCTTTAGCTTTCCCTCAAGAGTATAAATTAACCAAAAAATTAGTTGGTAAAAGACAAAAAAAATTAGAAAATTATTTAAAAACAATCATTCCAAAAATAGGAAAGCATTTAAAAGAAAATAATATTTATCCTTTAAAAATTGTTTCCCGGGTAAAAAGCTATTATAGTCTTTACAAAAAATTATCAAAAGAAGAATTTGATATTAATAAAGTTTATGATTTAGTTGCAATGAGGATTGTGGTCTCAACAGTTGAAGAATGTTATGCTTCTTTGGGAATAATTTATCAAATCTATAAACCTCTTCCCAACCGTTTTAAGGATTACAT
>JAKJEG010000082.1 GCA_022705545.1 Patescibacteria group bacterium
TTTTTTCACTGCCAAAAGATGACTTTCGTAATCAATTCTTGGTTTTCCTGTTTCTTGAATTTTTGCTTTTTCAAGACTTATTTTTTCAATTAATGAAGATCTTTTGTCTTTTAATTGAAAAATCTCCTGAGTCAGATTTTGTATTTTATTTTCCAAATCTTCTTCTCTTTTATCTTTTATTAAACCAATTTCTTTTTCTTTTTCCCTGATAACATTTTGAATTTTTTCAATTTCTTTTTTGGCTTCTTCAAAATTCAAATTAGTTTTTGGTTTTTCTTTTTGAATTTCCTGATAAAGAAGATAAAAATATTGCTTGTTTAAACTTTCTAATTCTTTTTCCAGTTTTTCTCTTTTTTCCCAGCGGCTAACCTGTCTTTTTAAAAAATTTAAATGGGGCAGAAGTTCCTGCATTAATAATTCAACCTGCGCTAAATTTTCTTGAGAGTTAATTAATTTTCTTTGAGCTTCTTCTTTTTTGATTTCTAAAGATTTCAGCCCTAAATTTTCTTCCAGCATTATTCTTCTTTCTTCCGGGCTAACTTTTAAAACATTTTCTACTGCTCCCTGATTAATAAAAGTAAATCCTTTCAACCCGATTTTCGCTGCTGCTGTAATTTCAATAATCTCCTTTAACCGAACTGGCTGATGATTTAAATAATATAAATTATTGCCGTCTCTATCAATTCTTCTGGAAATGCTTATTTCTGTATTTTCCAAAGGAAAAAGTTTTTTACTGTTATCAAAAATTAATTCACCCTGGGCAAAGCCAGCTGAACTCCCTTTGTTTTTTCCAGAAAAAATTAAATCAGTATTTTTTTCTACTCTTAAGAGTTTTAAACTTTGTTCTCCTAAAATCCAGCGAATGGCGTCTAAAATATTAGATTTACCGCAACCATTAGGACCAACAATGGCCGTCACTCGAACAGGAAATTCCAATTCTTTTTTCCCTTGAAAGGATTTAAAATTCTTTAAAACTATTTTCTTAAGAAACATATTATTTTATTGACCTATCTTCTTTAAAGCTTTTTGGGCGGCTTTAATTTCTGCCTCTTTTAAAGAACGACCTTCTCCTTTGGCTAACAATTTATTGTTTAAATAAACTGCTACCTTGAATTTTCTGTCATGAGGCGGTCCCCAACTTTTTTCTAAATAATAAGTTGGCAAAACTTTGTATTTTGCCTGAGTAATTTCCTGCAAAACACTTTTGGCATCACGATAAGAATGTTCACTTAATATTTTCTCAATCTTAATAAAAATATTTCTTTCAAGAAATTCATTAGCTTTTTCCAACCCCTGATCTAGAAAAATGGCTCCAATTAAAGCCTCAACCGCATCAGACAATAATGAATAATTGTTGCCAATTTTTACCTTTTCTCCCTTGGAAACTAAAACATATTTCTGTAAATTTAAGGCTCTGGCCACTTCTAATAAGGCCTTGGCACTAGTTAAGGAGGACTTTAAAAAAGTCATATCGCCTTCTTTTAACTCAGGCATTTTTTGATAAAGATAACGGGCGGTTAAAAATCCTAAAACAGCATCGCCAAGAAATTCCAGTCTTTCATTGTTGCCAATTTTTTTCCATTGAGGATTTTCATTTAAAAAAGAGCGATGCGTTAACGCCTGCTTTAATAAATCTAAATTGTTGAACGACAAAGAAAATTCTTGACTAATTTTTCGAAAATAATCATCAGAATAAATTTCTTCTAAATTTTTAGCGTCTTTTTTATTTTTTTGAACCATTTAATATATTCTAAATTTAAATTAATACTTACGTAAATTTTAATTA
>JAKJEG010000083.1 GCA_022705545.1 Patescibacteria group bacterium
TAGCGAACAAGACTCTCTAGACCAAAAGGAGTCTGGAGTAAAACTTATGACCGTTCACGCCGCTAAGGGGTTGGAATTTAAGGTTATTTTTGTAATTGGCCTTGAACAGGATTTATTCCCTTACTCCAAAGACGACAAAGAAGATGATGAGGAAGAGAGAAGATTATTCTATGTCGCCATAACCAGAGCTAAAGAAAAACTATTTTTAAGCTATGCAACAATTAGAACTATTTTTGGCAACAAGCAAGTAAATAATCCGAGTGAATTTATATACGATATTCCATCCGAATTAATTAATTTTGAACAAGTCTTTCACTCAAAAAGGGAAAAAGTAATCTATCTGGATTAATGCTAAAATAAAAATATGATTCATTATCCCAAAAAATCTCTTGGACAAAATTTTTTAAAATCTGAAAATATTTTAAATTTAATATGTCAGACATCTTCAATTAAAGAAGGTGAAGTTGTTTTGGAAATTGGACCCGGCAAAGGATCGTTGACCAAAAAAATACTTAGTTTTGGCGCTTTGGTTATCGCTATTGAAAAAGATAATGAGCTTTTTGCTTTCCTTAAAGAAAAATTTAATCAAGAAATTGATGAGGGAAAATTAAAACTACTCAATCAGGATATTTTGGATTGGCAGACAAATGAAATGAAAGCAGATTATAAAATTGTTGCCAATATTCCATACAACATTACTGGGCTAATTATAAAAAAGTTTCTGTCTGACAAAAAATTACCAAAAAGCATGACCTTGTTGGTTCAGAAAGAAGTAGCCGAGAGGATTGTGGCGAGAAACAACAAAGAAAGCATCTTGTCTTTGAGCGTCAAAGCTTATGGCCAAGTTAAATATATTAAAAAAGTTTCTAAAAAATTATTTAGCCCACCACCTAAGGTTGATTCAGCTATAATTAATATTTTCAATATATCTAAAAATAATTTTCCCAAAAAAGAGCTTGAAAATAAATTCTTTTCATTAATTAAAATTGGTTTCTCTCACAAAAGAAAAGTTTTAATTAAAAATCTAGAGATTATTGCACCCAAAGAAAAGCTAGAAAAATGTTTCCAAGAATTAAAAATAGACACAAAAATTCGCCCCGAGGATGTTTCTTTAGATAAATGGTTAGAATTAAACAAAAAGTTATCAAAATAGCTAGGCTTTTTTGTAAAAAAGTAATATAATATAAGCTGTATCTGATAGATTTTCTTTTTGTATGGATAATTTTAAAAAATACCTACCTAGTAAAAACTTCATCAGCCTAGTTTTGTTAATAATAACCTTTGTTTTAATATTTTTTATTGGCAAGGGGCTTATTTCTTTGATTAAAAATAGAGAGAGAAAAGACGGGGTAAAAGAACCTGAAATTGTTTCTATTAAAGAAATTATTGACGAAGACGACAATAACAACGGCATCCCAAACTGGGAGGAGTATTTTTGGGGACTAGATCCTAAAAAAGATGGTAAGAAAAACAGAGAATTTGTCTTGGCTAAAAGAGAGTTAGCTAATCAAAACACTGGGAATGAGGTTAAGGGGGAACCAGTTGTCTTAACCGAAAACGAGGCATTGTCCCGTGATTTCTTTGTAGCCATGCTAGCTTTGTCCGAAGAAGGCCTGTTAGATGAAAACTCAATAGACACAATCGCTGAAACAATGGGTCAAAAAATTATCGCAGATCCAATCGCAGATAAATACACCAAAGATCAAGTTATTATTGAAAAAAACCCTTCAGTTGATTCCGTCTTAGACTATGGAACCAAAATAACTGACTTGTTTGAA
>JAKJEG010000008.1 GCA_022705545.1 Patescibacteria group bacterium
AGGGTTAAGGAAGCCAGTATGGTGAAAAGGTAAGGTTTAGGGTAAAAAATCCTTTTAACTCTTAACCTTTGACTCTAAACGATACGGGCTTCGTTACCTTTCAACCATAGACCATACCCATTTTATTTTAGTTGTTAGTTATTTCAATTCGTTAACTCGTTAGTTCGTTAACTCGTTAACTTAACTGACGATGTCCAAACATTGAAAATTTTTGCTGTTTGCAACAGTCTCTGTAGAAAGTTTAAATGCCAAATTCTAAAACCTAAAAAATAAAAATAAATAATAAAAACTATGAACAATTTATTAATTATTATTCTGCCGGTAATTTTGAGTTTTGTGATTGCTTATTTATTTACCAAAAAAATATTAAAATATTCAGTTAAAAACGAAATTGCCAAGGAGATTAATTTAGCCATTAAAGAAGGAGCAAAGGCCTTTATTAACAAAGAGCAAAGAGTTATTATTATTTTTGCGCTTTTCGTTTTTTTAATTCTTTTCTTTTTTGTTAACAAATTAACCGCTTTATCTTTTATTCTGGGAGCTATTTTTTCTACTTTGGCTGGCTATATTGGAATGCAAATTGCCACTTCCGCTAATGTTCGGGTAGCTGAATCTCTTGAAAAATCTTATAAAGAAGGACTGAATTTAGCTTTTTTGGCTGGTAGCGTAATGGGTTTAATGGTTGTTAGTTTATCAATTTTGGGAATTTCTCTTTTATATTATTTTTTTAAAGACCCTCAAATAATTTATGGTTTTGGTTTTGGGGCTTCGGCTATTGCTCTTTTTGCTCGAGTAGGAGGTGGGATTTATACTAAGGCCGCTGACGTTGGAGCAGATCTCGTAGGAAAAGTAGAATCTGATATTCCTGAAGATGATCCAAGAAATGCAGCGGTGATTGCTGATAATGTTGGCGATAATGTTGGTGATGTTAATGGAATGGGAGCGGACTTATTTGAAAGCTATGCCGAAGCAATTATTGCCGCTATGGTTTTAGGAACAACCCTAATTGGTTTTTCCTTTAATGCCGTGCTTTTGCCTTTGTTTCTTGGTTCTTTGGGATTAATTAGCAGTTTGATTGGCATTTTTTGGATTTATTTTTCTAAAAATACCAATCCTCAAAAAACTTTTAATCAAGGGACTTATTTGTCAACGATTTTAATGATTGCTTTTATTCTTCTTGCTGATTATCTGCTTTTCCATTCTTCTTTTAAAATTTCTTTTGCCTTTATTTTAGGAATAATCGCCGGTGTGGTAATTGGTTTTATCAGTGAATATTATACTTCTGCTTCTTATGCTCCAACTAAAAAATTAGCCGAGTCTTCTCAAACAGGAGCCGCTACTAATATTATCAATGGTCTATCTTTGGGGATGAAAAGCACTTTTTTTCCTGTTGTTGTTGTGGCTTTAGCTGTTTTAGGCTCTTATTACTTTTTAGGCACTTATGGTATTGCTTTAGCTGGCGTAGGAATGCTTTCTACTTTAGCTATTTCCTTAGCTATTGATTGTTATGGACCAGTGGCTGATAATGCAGCAGGAATAGCCCAGATGGCTAATTTAGGCGAAGAAGTAAGAAAAAAAGCTGAAGAATTAGATTCAGTTGGCAATACAACTGCTGCCATGGGAAAAGGATTTGCTATTGGTTCTGCCGGCTTAACAGCCTTAGTATTGTTAGTAAGCTATCAACAAATTAGCCAATTAAATATTTTAAATTTAGCTGAGCCAAAAGTTTTTGTGGGTATCCTTATTGGTGCTCTTTTACCATTTCTTTTTTCCGCTTTGACAATGGAAGCAGTCGGAAAATCAGCTTCTAAAGTGGTAGAAGAGGTGAGAAGGCAATTCAGAGAAATAACTGGTTTAAAAGAAGGGAAGGGTAAAGCTGAATATGGAAAATGCGTTGAAATTGTTACTGAGGGAGCTCTTAAAGAAATGGTTCTTCCTTCTTTAATTGCAATTATTGCTCCAATTCTAGTAGCTTTTATTTTTGGCAAAGAATCTTTAGGCGGTTTACTCATTGGTTCAATTGCCAGCGGTTTTATCTTAGCTTTAATGATGGCTAATTCCGGTGGCGCTTGGGACAATGCTAAAAAATATATTGAAGAAGGTCATTTTGGCGGCAAAAAATCAGAACCTCATAAAGCTGCTGTTATTGGCGATACTGTGGGTGATCCGTTTAAAGATACTGCCGGTCCTTCTTTAAATATTTTAATCAAGCTGATTTCTGTCGTCGCTATTTTAATTGCCCCTTTCCTTTAATTTTTAATTAACGACATCGCAAGTCGTTAGAAATTAACGACTTGCGATGTCCAAAACATTGGCATTTCTCGCATTCGCGAGAGATTCTTCGGCCTTTGGCCTCAGAATGACAAAGAGGGTGTCATTGTCATCGTCATTATCATTGTTATTGTTATCGTTATTGTTATTGTCAGTTATCAGTTGTTTAATTATCCTGTCATTTCCTTCCTTCCAAAGCATTAATTAAAGTTTCACTATCAGCAAATTCAATTTCTCCGCCTTGGGGAATACCTCGAGCCAATTTAGTAATTTTAATATCCATTTTTAAATTTTTAATAGCTTTTTCCAGATAATAAGCAGTTAAATTGCCTTCAGAGGTGGGGCTCAAAGCCAAAATCACTTCTTTAATTTTTGGTTTGTTTTCTTTAATTCTTTTGATTAATTTTAAAAGAATTGTTTTTGAATTTTCGGAATTAACATCATTGATTAATCTGCCCAAAATATGGTAAAGACCTTGATATTTATTGGTTTTTTCAATGGTTAATAAATCCGTTTCTTTTTCTACAACGCATAAAAGAGTATGATCTCTTTTTTTATCTCGACAAATAGAGCATAAAGTTTCATTATCATTCATTGTTTCGAAAGGAAAAGAACATTCTTGGCAGAGTTTTATCTTGGTAAAAAAATTATTAAAACTTTCCAAAAAATCTTTTTGGTAATTTTTATCCTGACGTAATAAATAAAAAGAAAGCCGCAAGGCCTGCCGGGGTCCTAATCCCGGTAAACGAGATAAAATTTTACTCACTTTTTCTAAACTTTTTGGTAATTCCATAATAATTTACTCAACAATTTTTATTCTTCTAATCCTTCAAATTCACCATTCTCATAAAACTCTTCTTTCTCTAAGCTGCGGAAACTAACCAATTGTTCATTAAAATACAAAGAAACTTTCCCCAGGGGGCCGTTTCGATGTTTAGCAATAATGACATCAGCAATATTCTTTTTTTCAGTTTCTTCCCGATATCTATCTTCCCGATAAATAAATAAAACAACATCCGCATCTTGTTCAATGCTTCCAGTTTCTCTTAAATCAGAAAGACGGGGGATTGGAGGAGTTCTTTGCTCAACTGCTCGAGAAAGTTGAGAAATCGTTAGAACTGGCACTTTTAATTCTCTGGCTAAACTTTTTAATGCTCGAGAAATTTCCGAGTATTGTTGAACAGTGCTTTCCCGAGTAGAAGTTGGAGTAATTAATTGTAAATAGTCAACAACAATCAAACCTAAACCAACTTCTGCCTGCAACCTTCTAGCCATTGTCCGAATTTGCATGACTGTTGGCGAAGGAACATCATCAATAAAAATTGGAGCTTCAGCTAATCTCGAGAGAGCATCTTGAATTAAAACAAAATCATTAACTTCTCCATCAGTTGATAAACGACCGGTGCGAATTTTCCATAAGTCTACTGACGATTCAGCAGCAATTAAACGATCAACAACTTGATCTTTAGACATTTCCAAAGAAAAAATTCCCACTGGAATTTTTTCTTTCACTCCCACATAACGAGCAATATCTAAAGCCAAAGAAGTTTTACCCAAAGACGGCCGAGCTCCTAAAATTATTAAATCTGACGGCTGAAGACCGGCTAAATAATTATCTAATTCATCAAAGCCGGTTGGTAAACCCCTTAACTTTCCGCCTCCTTTGTGTAATTGATCAATCCTTTCAAAAGCTTTAATGAGCTCATCTTTTAAAGAAACAAAGTCGTAGGCGGTTGTTTTTTGAGAAATAGAAAAAATGATTTGTTCTGCCTCATCAAGCAAATTATTAACATCTTCTGATTCATTCCAGCCTAATTCAGCAATTTTATAGGAAGCGCTAATTAAATCTCGTAAAACTTTTTTCTCGTGAATAATTTTAGCATAATATTGAATATGAGCGCTGGAAGGAGTTTTATTCACTAAAGCGGTTAAATAACTGACACCGCCAATTTCATCCAAGAGATTTAGTTCTTTTAAACGGTTGGTTAAAGAGACAACATCCACAGGACTATTTTTTCCCGCAAGATCTAAAATTGCTTGGTAAATATGAGCATTCTTTGGGCGATAAAAATCATCAACAGAAATAATATCGGCTACCTTAAAAATAGCCTCATTATCAATCATTAAAGACCCTAAAACTGATTCTTCGGCTTCAATATTTTGAGGAGGGAGTTTTTCGTTTATAGAGCCATTATTATTCATTTAATTAAATTATTCATTAATTTTTGTTACTCGTGGACCAAAAATTGTATCCTCAACCAAATAACCTTTCTCTTTTATTTTTTCCCGATAATTATCTGCTGCCTGCCATTTTTTCTGTTTTCTTAAATTTTCTCTTTCTTTAACCATTGATTGAACTTCTTTTTTAATTTTTGGTAATTTTATTTTTTTAAAATCTAATCCTAAAACTTTATCAAACGAAAGAAGCAATTGGTAAACTGCTGAGGGGCTTAATTGGGATATTTTTTTCTGATCTTTTTTAACTTTATTATACCGAGAGATTAAATTCCACAAAACTGATAAAGCCTGAGGGGTATTTAAATCATTATTAATTGCTTCTTCAAAGTCTTTTGAATATTTTTTTAAACTAAAGGCCTTATTTTGCTTATTTTTTAAAAACTTTTTTTCCCATAAACAATTTTCAATAAAATTATAAATCTCCCTTAAACTATTTTCTGCGCCTTTTAAAGATTCAAAAGAAAATTCTAAGGGCATTCGATAATGAGTAGTTAAAGACAAATAACGAAAAGCCAAAGGAGAAAAAGTGTTTTTTTCTATATCCTCAATTAAAAGAGCATTGCCTTCTGATTTTCCCATTCTGGTTTCTTTAAGAACCAAAAAATTAACATGAAACCAAAAACGAGCCATTGGTTTTTTTGTTAAAGACTCTACTTCGGCAATTTCATTGGTGTGATGAATAGGAATATGGTCAATCCCGCCACAATGAATATCAATAGTTTCAAATTTCTCTGGATAAAACTTACCGTTCTGAAAACAATTTCCCAGATATTTTAAACTAATCACTGCGCATTCAATATGCCAGCCCGGAAAACCTTTTCCCCAAGGAGAATCCCATTCCATTTCTCTTTTAACATTTTGAGGAGAAAATTTCCATAGAGCAAAATCAGTAATATTTTTTTTCTCGGAGGAAAATTCTATTCTGGCACCGGCTTTCAGGTTTTTAGATAAATCTTTGAAACTCTGACCAGTTAATTTGCCGTAATCTTTTAATTTTGAAGTATCAAAATAAATGCCGTCAGAAGTAAAATAAGTAAATCCTTTTTCTTCCAGTAATTTTATATAATTAATATAATCCTTGATATGCTCAGTCGCTTTAGCCGTAATCTCGGGAAAAATAATATTTAATTTTTTTAAAGCAGAAAAAAAATACTCTGTATAAAAATCAGCGATTTCAAAAGAAGTTTTTTTCTCTTTTTTGGCGGCTAGTTCAATTTTATCTTCACCGCTATCAGCATCAGAAACTAAATGGCCAACATCAGTAATATTCATTACCTGCTTAACCTGATAGCCATTGAAGATTAACGCTCTTTTTAATAAATCTTCTGCCAAATAAGTCCGTAAATTGCCTAAATGAGCATAAGCATAAACAGTCGGACCGCAGGTATACATCCTTACTCTTTTATCTTTAACGGGCTTGAAAATTTCCTTTTTTCTTGATAAACTATTATAAAGATAAAGCATAGAAAAGTACTGATATTTTATCATTTTACCAAAAAGATTACAAACGAGTTGACACAAAAATTAAAAATCGAATTAACGACATTGCCAGTCGTTAGAAACTAACGACTTGCGATGTCCAAAAATTAAAAACAATAAAAAAATATGTCTCTTCTAACTATTATTTTCGTCATTATTCTGGTTTTTCTTCTTTGGTTTATTTTTTCTTATAATGGCTTAGTGACTTTAAAAAATAGAGCCAAAGAAGCGTGGTCAGACATTGATGTTCAATTAAAAAGAAGGTATGATTTAATTCCCAATTTAGTCGAAACCGTTAAAGGTTATGCCCAACACGAAAAAAGTGTTTTAGAGGAGGTAACTAAAGCCAGAACAACTGCAATGGCTAACCACGAAGCCGGGGATTTAAAAAAAATTGCCGAAGCAGAAAATTCGCTTTCTTCCACTTTAAAAACTCTTTTTGCAGTGGCAGAAAATTATCCTGATTTAAAAGCCTCTCAAAACTTTTTAGAATTACAAAGAGAAATCCGCGATACAGAAGACAAAATTCAGGCTGCTAGAAGATTTTATAACTCTAATGTTAGAGATTTAAATACTAAAATTGAGACTTTTCCCTCAATGATTATTGCAAAGATTTTTCACTTTCAACCAATGGATTTCTTTGATATTGCAGGAGAACAGAGAGAACCAGTTTCAGTTAAATTCTAATTATGGCAAATTTATATTCTCAAGTTAAAGCCAATGTTCAAAAAACTTGGTTATTATTGACAACCTTTTTTCTAATGATTATTTTCTTTGGTTGGCTTTTCAGCTACCTATTTAATGATTCTAGTTTTTTGATTATTGCTGTTGCAATTGCTGTTTTTCAAAGTTTTCTTAGCTATTGGTATTCTGATAAAATTGTTTTAATGACCGTCAACGCCAAACCAATTAAAAAAGAAGATAACCCGGAATTATATCGTTTAGTAGAAAATCTTTGCTTAACTGCTGGACTACCGATGCCAAAAATTTATGTTACCAATGAATCTCAACCAAATGCTTTTGCGACTGGCCGGGATAAAGAACATGCAGTCATTGTTGTTACTCAAGGATTGCTCAATAAATTAGAAAGGGTAGAGTTAGAAGGAGTAATTAGCCACGAACTTTCCCATATCGGTAATAGGGATATTTTATTGCAAACAATGGTTGTTGTTTTAGCTGGAGTTATTTCTTTAGTTTCCAATTTTTTCTTAAGAATAAGCTATTGGGGAAGAATAGGAGATAGCGGAGAGGATAATGGGAGAGCAATTTTATTCATTTTTGGGATTATTGCCGCTATTTTAGCTCCCTTAGCAGCTACTTTAATTCAATTAGCCATTTCCCGGAAAAGAGAATTTTTGGCTGATGCTTCTGGTGCTCTGATAACTCGCTATCCCGAAGGATTAGCGAGAGCTTTAGAAAAAATTTCTCAAGATCCAACTCCTTTAAAAACTGCCAGTAATACCACTGCTCATCTCTATATTGAAAATCCTTTTCGAGGAAAATCAAAAACTTCTTGGTTTAATAAAATTTTCTCCACCCATCCGCCAGTTGAAGAAAGAATTAAGGCCTTAAGAGAAATGAATATTTAAAAATAATTGACATTCTTTAAAATTTTGCTTAATATTCAACAAATTCTTAAACTCAATCATTGTTTATTAATAAAGGAGAGGTGCGCCGAATGGCAAGGCACACGCCTGGAAAGCGTGAACTTCGCAAGGGGTTTGCGGGTTCGAGTCCCGCCCTCTCCGCTAATAAAATGAACTGATAACTGACGATGACAATAACAATAACAATGACGATAACAACTAACAATTAATAACGAACATTTTAACGACATCGCCAGTCGTTAGAAATTCACGACTTGCGCTGTCTAAACATTGAAAATTTGACTTTTAATAATTTCCTTATTATAATAAAGTCAATTATAAAATTAGGTCGAGATTTAAATAAAAGTCGAAATTTTACTCAAATTTCAACAAAAATAAATAAAACAATGTCTCAAAAAGGATTTACTTTAATTGAGCTTTTAATTGTCATTGGAATTTTAGCCATCTTGTCAACAGCAATGGTTTTGGTGATTAATCCAGCAGAATTATTAAGAAGGTCAAGAGATACTCAAAGATTATCAGATTTATCAACCCTAAAAACTGCTGTTGGTTATTATCTGGTTAACGTTTCCACTCCTTACATTGGAGGATCATCAACCAATGATACCTGTGTTGGTGGCACCACTCCAACGTTATGGGCGACTGTTTTTGGAGTTTCTGCTGGCACCTTCACTTCTTCCTACAGTACAACTTCGGTCTCAAAAATTGATGGCAGTGGCTGGGTACCAATTGATTTTGCTGATTTAACCGGAGGTTCACCAATTGGCAGTTTACCTTTAGACCCCTCTAATACTTCAGCCACCTCAACTCCTTCTTTGTATTATACCTATGTCTGCAACAAGGATAATTTAACCTTTGAAATGACTGCTAATATGGAAAGCGATTATTATGAGAAGGGTGGCACCAATGATGTTGAATCTAAAGATGGTGGCGATATAGACACTTTATATGAATCAGGGACAGAATTGACAATCGGACCAACTAGTACCAGCACTAATTTCTATCCAGGGGATGATTAAAAAATAAATGCTTACAAGTTTTCTTTACTGGTTTGTTTTACCAATTTTAGGAGTAATAATAGAAGGAGGTCTTTTGGTTTTCTTTCTCCTTAAAAAAAGACCT
>JAKJEG010000009.1 GCA_022705545.1 Patescibacteria group bacterium
TTTAAAAAACATTGGGGCAAAATTAAGATAAAAATATTCTCGTACTGATTTTTTCCTTTTGCCATTGCGAGGAAGAAAGCGATAAAGGATCTCATAGATATCTCAAATCTCAAATCTACATCTTAAACTTAAAATCTTATTATTGATCATTGATTATTAAATATTAAACAAAGAAAATAAAATAAAATTTTTGATATGCCAAAGCCAAAACAAAAAAAAGAAGAACCACAAGAAAAAAATTCTTATACCGCTAAAGACATTGATGTTTTAGAAGGGCTAGAACCGATTAGAAAAAGACCGGGAATGTATATTGGTTCTACTGGACCAGACGGCCTTCATCATTTGGTTTACGAATGCGTTGATAACTCTATTGATGAAGCTTTAGCTGGTTATGCCAAGAAAATAGAAATTCATCTTTGGGCAAATAATCAGGTTTCTGTGGAAGATGATGGTCGAGGTATTCCCGTTGATATTCATCCGAAAACAAAAAAATCCGCCTTGGAAACGGTTTTGTGCACTTTGCATGCCGGAGGAAAATTTTCTAATAAGGCCTACAAAGTTTCCGGCGGTCTCCATGGGGTTGGTGTTTCTGTTGTTAATGCTTTGTCAAAATATTTAAGGGCCGAAGTTTATCGTGATGGTTATATTTATTATCAGGAATATTCTCAAGGAAAACCAATCACCCCTCTTAAAAAAAACGGCAAAACCTCTAAAACCGGTACCAAAATTATTTTTGAACCAGATCCGGAAATTTTTCCAGAAATTAAATTTGACTGGAAAAGAATAGTTGATCATTTAAGGTATCAAGCCTTCTTGACGCCGGGAGTGACGATGAGAGTAGTTGATCACCAGGCGGAAAATAAAATTTTTCCCTATATTTTCCATTTTGAAAATGGGATTAGAACCTTCTTAAGATTTTTGACGGAAACCTATAGGAAATTAGGTAAAAAATTAATTGAAGAAGATTTTTTCCTTTCTGAAGAAAAAGAAAATTTATCGATGGAAATTGCAATGACTTATGTTGACGATACTGATACGGTTGAATTTTCTTTTGCTAATAATATTTATACTCCGGAAGGAGGCATGCACTTAACTGGTTTTCGCTCAGCCTTAACGCGAGCCCTAAATGCTTATGGAAAAGAAACAGGCTTTTTAAAAGAAGGGAATAATTTAACTGGAGAAGACGTCCGTGAAGGCCTAGTGGCTATTATTAGTGTTCGTTTGCCTAATCCTCAATACGAAGGTCAAACCAAAGCAAAGCTTGGCAATCCAGAAGTGAGAACCATTTTAGAACAGGTTTTTTTTGAAAAACTGAAAGAATGGTTGGAAATTCACAAGGAAGAATCTAAAAGAATTTTAGAAAAATGTTTAATGACTGCTCAAGCCAGATTAGCAGCAAAAAAAGCCAAAGAGAACATTTTACGAAAAGGAGTTTTAGAAGGAGCCAGTTTACCGGGAAAATTAGCGGATTGTATTACTAAAAAAGCCGAAGAGGCGGAATTGTTTATTGTTGAAGGAGATTCAGCTGGCGGGAGCGCGAAATCAGCTCGGGATAGAAACACTCAAGCAATTTTGCCTTTAAGAGGAAAAATTTTAAACGTAGAGAAGGCTGGTTTAGATAGAATGATGACTTCAGAAGAAGTTAAAGCTTTAATTGTGGCTTTAGGAACTGCTTTATTAGACGATTTTGATTTAGACAAGCTTCGTTATCATAAAATTATTATTATGACTGATGCTGATTCTGATGGCGCTCACATTAGAACCCTTCTTTTAACTTTATTTTATCGTTATTTTAAGCCAATTATTGAACAAGGTTATCTTTATATTGCCCAGCCACCTCTTTATAAAATTCAGATTGGCAAGAAAGTAGAATATGCTTATTCAGAAGCAGAAAAAGATCAAATAGTGAATTCATTGCTTGAAGCAAAATTATCTAAGAAACAATCATCTAAGGAAGAAGCAAAAAAACTAAAAATTATTACTCAAGATAAAGGAGAAACTGTTTTAGGAGTGGAAAAAGAAGAAGGAGAGAAACAGGATGATCAAAAAGAGGTAAGCGAAGAAAAATCTTTGAAAGGAATTGACCTTCAACGCTATAAAGGGTTAGGAGAGATGAATCCTTCTGAACTCTGGGAGACAACAATGAATCCGGAAAAAAGAATTTTAAAGAAAGTGAGCATTAATGACGCTGAAGAGGCTGATAGGTTGTTTGATATTTTAATGGGAGGAGAAGTTTTGCCAAGAAAAAAGTTCATTCAGGCTTATGCTCAGCAAGTAAAGAATTTGGATATCTAAACCAACAATCTCAAATCTCAAAAATAAAATCTCAAAACTGACAGTTTACTGTCATTGCGAGGAGCGAACATAGTGAGCGACGCGGCAATCTCTCCTTTTTGTCATCGCGAGGTTGCCCAAAGGGCAACCGTGGCGATCTCCCCGAAGGGGGTTTCCTTTTCAGGATTCAATTAACGACATCGTAAGTCGTTACTTTGTAACGACTTACGATGTCCAAACATTGATTGAAAATTTTGTTAGTTGTAAGTTATAAGTTGTTGATTATTTCGTTGTAAATTGTCATTGTCAGTTTTGCGTTGTCCAAACATTAATAATTTGACATTTTTTAAAAATTGCTTTAATCTGTAAAATGTTTTAATTATGTTGATTTTAAGATTTCAAAAAGTTGGTAAAAAAAAGGATTATACTTATCGGGTAGTGGCGGTTGATTCCCGCTTTTCTTCAAAATCAGGTAAAGTTAAAGAAGTGTTAGGCTGGTGGCAGCCAAAAACCGATCAATTCTCTTTGGACAAAGAGAGGGTTAATTATTGGTTAAAACAAGGAGCTCAAGTTTCTGATTCTTGCTACAATCTATTAGTTAAAGCCACAGTTATTTCTGGGCCAAAAAGACCAATTAAAACAAAAACTAAAAAAACCAAAGAAAAACAAGAAGAGAGCGCTCCTGAACAAAAAGAGATAAAAACAGAAGAAAAAGAAGAAAAAACAGAAGAAAAAGAAAGTCAAAGTTAAAAATTGAGGACTTAAATTTCAACAGTAGGATTGGCTCTTGACTTTTTAAAATAAACCATTAGAATAGATATAAGTATAAGTAATAATAAATAAAATAATCAAAACGGCGAGGAGCCGTTTTTTTTGTTTTTATGGTGAGCTAGAAAAATTTCTAACAAAATTAGTAAAACAATAAATAAAAAATATGAATAATTCAGAAAAAACCTCTAGACCTCAAAAAAAATTTAAAAAATCACTGATTATTGGCACTTTAGTGATTATTGTAGCGTTAGTTTTAGTGATTATTTTTTATTATTTCAATCCCAATTTAAACAAAATCAAAAAATTTTCTCAAGAGCAAGAGTTAACAGAACAATATCTTCAATCTCAAACCTTAGAACACCAAAAAGATCAATATGGCGGAAAGACCCCAGAAGAAACTTATCAATTATTTTTAGAAGCCTTAAAAAAAGAGGACATTGATTTAGCCACAAAATATTTTATTCTGGAAAAACAAGATGAATATAAAAAATTATTTCAGGAAATTAAAAACAGCGGCAATTGGCAGATGATGATGGCTGATCTTTTAAAACCAGAAAATCAAAAAGGAGAATATCTTAATGAAAACTGGTATATTATCCGAGTTACCAATGACAAAGGAGAACTAGTGGCTAATATTTCCATAGAAATTCCCAAAGGGCCTGACTTAGAACCAGTTTCTTCTTTATGGAAAATTGCTGAATTTTAACTTTTAAACCTTAACAAGTTTTTCTTCTTTAAGTTTCCTTTTTAAGCCGAAAAAACAGCGGGCAAATTAACCTTAATTAAAATGAAATATCGCCAGCTGTTTTTTATTATATTTATTTTATTTTTTTCTTTTGTTTCTTTACCATCTTTTGCTTATGATTCTAAGACAACCCACCCAAAATTGACTGATTTGACAGTTGATTATTTTAATCAAGTTTTTCCGAACAGAAAACTCTCTTCTCAGGAAAAAAGTTGGTTAATTCAAGGAGCAATTGAAGAAGATAAGGGCATTAGAAGTATTAACCATTTTTATGATCCGGTTTATAATCGGACTTATCAGTTTTTGGGAGTGGAACATCTTTTACCGGAATTAACGGCCAAAGAATGGTCTCAGGATCCTTTTACCCAGGCTTTATATGATCCATCTTATCTAGCTTCCGCTGGCTTGATCACTGAAAGTCCAGTATTTTCCCAGTCTAATTTTACCTGGCAAAAAGCTATTTATGAGTATGCGAAAGGCAATAAAGAGCAGGCCTTTATTGCCTTAGGCCATATCCTTCATTTGATTCAAGACATGACGGTGCCAGAACATACTCGAGCCAACGTTCACATTTATTTTTTGTCTAACGCCAGCAGCGCTTATGAACTTTTTAGCGCCCGTCCAGATGATGCTTTTTATCAGGATTTAAAAAATAAAATCCAAAAACAAAATTTTGTTGTTTTAAAACCAAGTTTGAATGATTATTTTGATAACACAGCTAATTATTCTAATAATTATTTTTATAGTCCGGATACGATTGGAATTTCGAAATATTCAAAACCAGAAGTGGCTTTTTCTAGTGTGCCGGAAATAGAAAATAATCAAATAAACTATTATGTGCTTGGTTATGATGAAAACGGGCAGATGTTTCATCTGGCAGAAAGAATTGCTTTAACCTGGCGACCGGTGGCTGGTTTTACTAATTACACCTTAAAAAGCGAAAAAGTTTTAAATGATTATTGGCAAAGATTGCCGGAAAAGGCAATCTTTAATGGAGTTGGGGTAATTGATTTATTTTTTAAACAAGCAGAAAGAGCAAAACTAGACCCAAATTTTATCTCCCAGAACGAGAATAATGTTTTCTTAGCTTTGGTTAACGGTTTAAAAGGTTTGATTAGTGGCATTACTCAGACAAATAATAATGTTTTAATTACTAATTCCAATGATCCTGATTCTTCTTCTCAGACTATTTTGCCAGCAAACAATGATTCAGAGAATAATGCTCCTTCTAGTGGTCAAAAGGCAACTGGCAGTGTTTCTTCCTCAACTACCTCAACAACAAGGGTGGTTACCACTAAACCCTCAACTACAACCACTAAACCTTCTCCAACTACCACCACAACCAAAAATTTTCCAACGACAACAACGACCAAAAAAACGACCACGACTACCAAAAAAACAGTTACTTCTACCACTACCACTATTCCAGTAGCTAAACAATGTTTTTTTGAAGGCCAATATCAAAAAGTAACCAGCCCTTCAGTCATTATTAATGAAGTTGCCTGGATGGGTTCTTTAATTGATGCTAACAATGAATGGATTGAGTTAAAAAATATTTCTGCTTCAGAAGTTGATTTAGCCGGTTGGCATCTTTTAGATGAAAAAGAACAAATAAAAGTAATTTTTCCCAAAGGGACGAAAATTAAACCCAATGGATTTTTATTACTGGAAAGATCAGATTCGGCAGTTCCTTTTATTTCTGCTGACTTTATTTATTCTGGTGCCTTGTCAAACACAAATGAAGGGTTGCGGCTTTTTAACAGCAATTGTCTTTTGCAAGATGAAGTTTTAGCTGATCCAAATTGGCCAGCCGGTGATAATACTTCAAAAAGGACAATGGAAAGAACTCAAAATATATTGTGGCAAACTTATTCCGAGGAGGGAATTCAGGGAATTTTTGGAACTCCTAAAAAAGAAAATAGTCAGCCACCTTTAACAACTCCAACCACTATTGTGAATGCCACTTCTCCTATTAACAATTCTGATGCTGATTATTCTTCTAATTCTCCAACCCCAACGACTACTAAACCAGTTTTTAAAATTTTAATTAACGAAATTAAAGTTAGCGGCAAAGACGAAAACGGAAAAGAAAAACCTTATGATGAATTTATAGAACTATATAATCCCAATGATTTTGAAGTTAATTTAACTGGTTATTATCTTCAAAAGAAAACCAGCGGCAGTGAAGAATATTCTTCTTTAGTGCCGGCAAGATATTTAGAAAATAAAATTATTCCTGCTAATGGTTATTTGATAATTACTCATTCTTCCAGCACTAATAGCAATTTTAGTGATGTTTTAATTAGTGATTATTCGGTGACGGATAATAATACAATTGTTTTCAAGGGACCTGATCAAGAAATTATTGATCAGGTTGGTTATGGCCTAGCTGGTGATTGCGAAGGTTCTTGTGCTTTATCTCCTAATGCGGGTCAAAGCATTCAAAGAAAGCAAACTGATGGAGTTTTTATTGATACTAATAATGATTTGAATGATTTTGAACTTCAAAATTGTCCAAGCCCAAAAGGACAAATAATTTCTTGTTTTGATGATTTTATTTCCGAGGATCTTCAAAATAGCGAGGATGATAGCAACAATGAGGAAAATAGTAATAGTGAGGAAAATAGTAGTTTTCCCCTGAAAAATATTCACTGGCGACCTTTAGATGAAGCCGGTTCAAAAATAATTTTGGAGTTTGACATTGATAAGTATCCCTTTGTGGAAAATGGAGAATTCACTAGTAATATTTATTTTGGTTTAATCTTCTTTCTTAATCAACAAAACCAAGAAAATATTCCCGGTTATCTTGAGGAAGCAAATTCTTGGCAGGTTAATAATCTAGAAACTTTAAACTTTCTTTATCCGAATTGTCAAAGCGTTAATTATTCTTTTGGTGGTTTATATTTTACTGCTGATAAAGAAAATTGCCATAGTATTGGTATGCCTCGAGGCCGATCTTTTTCCTGGAATCAATTACCAAAAAACAATCACTTTGTTATTGAAATCAAGGGAACTAATCTTGATTCCCAAAAAATTTTTACGAAAGATGATTTTATCAATATTGGGATTTATAGTTTTGTTCCCAAATCTAATTCTGCTTTACGATTAGTCCAATTTAATAACGAGAAGCTTTATTTTGAAGAAGATAATTACACTAAAACACCAGCAAGAATAACTGATTTTGAAGTTACGGGAAATAATTCTTCGATAACTTTTAATTGGCAGAGAGCGGATCAAAACGATAATAATTTAAATTACGAAATTCATTATGTCTATTCCAAGCCGGGTGATACTTTAGAAAATAATGACTTAACGAGAAATAGTTGGTACTGGTCAGGAGTGCAGAGTTTAAATAGCGGTTATCAGTATTTGCAACCTTCAGAAAAATATCAATTGAGTATTTCTCCTAATCAATTACAAAATTTTAGTCCTGAATTTTGTGAGCCATTAACCATTTATTTTGCCATTAAAGCCAAAAATAACTACGATCTTTATTCAGAAATTTCTCCGATTAAATCTATTACTTTGCAGCCCCAGCTCCAAAATTTTTCAAAAATTTCGGATTTTCTGGAGAATGTTTCTTGGCATTTTAATTCTCAAGGAGAAATGTTGATTGAATTCGATTTAATTAAACGGAATGTTTGTTTAGGCTCTAATTTTAATCGGTTAGTAGTTAAGGCTGGTTGGGATTATGAGCCGGGCTTAACATTTTTTTCGTCGAGAGCTAGTCCCTGGAATAATCAGCAAAATAGATCCGGAGGCCGGTTACAAAATAGTGATAGCGATAGATTATTGTTGGATAAATACCCACCGGCCTTAGGCCATTACACAATAAAAGTTGAATCCCTTTATCACCCCTTAATAAATAGCGGTAATCCTATTAAAGGAATTACTCGACAGATATTTCAAGAAAAGCTGGGGGAAAAAGGTAAAACCCTTGAGGATATTTATTTGATTTTGGCTTTTGGCGCTTCTGATCAGAATTATTATAATTGGTTTTTTTATAATTCAGAAGAATTTAACCAGCCGCAACAATTTCCTTTAACTCAATAATTCAAAAGTTTCTTAGAGTTTTCTTTTTTTAGGTGATATGGTATATTAGTGATTAATGGAGGATATTTTAGACGATTTAAAATTTCGGGGATTAATTAATCAAGCAACTAATCTAGAAGGCTTGGAAAAAAGATTAAAAAAAGGGAAAATAGTTCTTTATTGTGGTTTTGATCCAACTGCTCAAAGCCTTCATATTGGTAATTTATTGCCGCTGGTAACATTAAAAAGGTTTCAAAGAGCTAATCATCAGCCGATTTTTTTAATTGGCGGCGGGACAGGGTTGATTGGTGATCCCAGTGGGAAAAACCTTGAAAGACCTTTAAGTGATGAAGAATTAGTTAAACAATGGAAGAAAAAAATTGTTCAGCAAGTGGGTAATATTTTCTCTGGTAACAAGAATTCTGTTATAGTTGTTGACAATTATGAATGGCTGTCAAAGCAAAAAATTATTTATTTTCTTCGGGACATTGGCCGGCATTTTACTGTTCCTTATATGCTAGCTAAAGAATCAGTAAAAAATAGATTAAATACCGGTATTTCCTTTACTGAATTTAGTTATATGATTCTTCAGGCCTTTGATTTTTATTATTTAAATCAAAATTACCATTGTGAATTACAAATTGGAGGAAGCGATCAGTGGGGAAATATTACTGCTGGTATTGAACTAATAAAAAAGAAAACTGGTCAGGAGGTTTTTGGTTTATCTTTGCCTTTAGTAACTAAGGCTGATGGAACTAAATTTGGCAAAACTGAATCAGGCACTATTTGGTTGGATTCCAAATTAACCTCACCTTATCAATTTTATCAGTTTTGGTTTAATACTGATGATAAAGATGTTGAAAAATTTTTAAAATTTTAT
>JAKJEG010000084.1 GCA_022705545.1 Patescibacteria group bacterium
GCGGCGGTTGCTTCGGGTTTGGCTGCTGTGGGGAAAATTCCAGTGATTGGTTCTTACGCGGTCTTTTCGCCGGGAAGAAATTGGGAACAAATTCGGACGACTATTTGTTATAATCAGCAAAAAGTCATTATTGTTGGTTCTCATGCTGGTTTAAATGTTGGTCCTGACGGAGCCACTCATCAGGCCTTGGAGGATATTGCTTTAACCCGGGTATTGCCAAATCTTTCAGTAGTAGTGCCAAGTGATTACTTAGAAGCCAGAAAAGCAATTTTAGCCGCTGTTAATTATCCTTCTTCAGTTTATCTTCGATTAGCTCGAGAAAAATCTCCTTTAATTACTACCTTGGAAACACCTTTTGAAATTGGAAAATCTCAAGTTCTTTGGTTGCCTGACGAGCAAAAAGGGGAAAATTTTTCTGGGATTACTATTGTTAGTTGCGGTTTTTTAGTTTATGAAACATTGATGGCTGCTAAAGAATTGGCGGAAGAAGGAATTTTTGTAACCGTTATTAATAATTCTTCGATTAAACCGTTGGATGAAAAATTAATTCTTGAATGGGCAAAAAAATCAAAATATTTTTTAACAGTTGAAGAACATCAAATTAGCGGAGGAATGGGTTCAGCTATTGCTGAATTTTTGTCTTCTGCTCAGCCAACATTAATTAAATTTCTGGGAGTAAAAGATAGTTTTGGAGAAACTGGTCAAGCCGAGGAGTTGATAGAAAAATATCAACTAAATAAAACAGCCATTAAAAACGAGGTTAAAAAGATATTGAATAAATGACTAATTGAGAAGTTAAATTGTCATTTTGAAAAAAATATGATATGGTAAAGAAACTAACAATAATCACTAATCAACGATTAATAATCAATAATCAATAATTCGACCTAAACAAAAAAATAAACAAAAAATAAACAAAAATGCTTGTTCCTACTCGTCATCATTCTCGTTCACGAGTCGATAAAAGACGTTCTCATCAGGCGCTGAAAAAAGTTCAACTTGTGAAATGCCCTCATTGTGCGGCAATGATTTTGCCTCATCGAGTTTGTCCTAAGTGCGGCTATTATCAAGAAAAAGAAGTAATTGATGTTTATCGGGGATTATCAAAGAAAGAGAAAAAACAAAAGGAAAAAGAAATAAAGGGTAAATAAACAAATTAAAATATGAGTTCTCGTCATCTTTCCCGCTCAATAGTTTTTCAAACTCTTTTTGAATGGGATTTTTTAAACCAACAAGGAAATCCGGAAGAAATTTTAGAGAGGAATTTAAAATTATTTGGAGAAGGTTTAAAAGACGAGGATTATCCTAAAAAATTATTAAAAGGCATTATTGAGCATTGGGAGGAAATAAACAGAATTATTGCTGAAGGAGCGCCAGAATGGCCTTTGGATCAAATTAATATTGTTGACCGCAATATTTTAAGAATAGGGGTATATGAATTGTTATACACTGATCCTAAAGAAGTGCCTCCCAAAGTAGCCATTAATGAAGCCGTTGAATTGGCTAAAAGTTTTTCTAATGATTCTTCCCGACGATTTGTTAATGGTGTTTTGGGCACTGTTTATAGACAGCTTCTGATTTTAAAAGAAAATAAAAATGGTTTTTCTCAAAAGGAAAAACAAGATTAGATATTAGTTTTCAATATTTGGACAGCGCCAGTTGAGTTAACGGATTAGCTAACAATGACACTGACATTGAATCTAAAAATTCTTGACAATTTTTTCTTCTTTGATTAAAATTAATCTAGTTCTTTTCCTAGGGTAAGAAAAA
>JAKJEG010000085.1 GCA_022705545.1 Patescibacteria group bacterium
TTTTGCCCTTTTTGTCAAAAACAATAATTTATGCTTTATTTGATTACTGGTCAGGATGATTTTTTAAAAAGACAGCATCTTCAGGAGGCTTTAAATTTTTATTTTACCCAAAAACCTCATTATGAAACTCTTGATTTAGAAGAAGAAAAATTATCATTTGATGAATTTTATAGAAAAATAAACAGCTTGATCAAAAACCAAGATCTCTTTTCCCATAAAAAATTAATTTTAATTAAAAATTTCTTTTCTTTCTTTGATGAAAAATCAGTGATAAATTTCTTAAAAAAAATAGACCCTTTGGCTTTTCAAAAAAGCCTAATGATTATTTTTTTTGAAAAGGAAGATTATAAAAATAAAAAAGTTTTTGATTGGTTTAACGAAAACAAGCAAAAAGTGAAAATTTGCGAGAAATTAACCGAGCAAAAATTTGGTGATTTAATCGATAAGCTAACCTTAAAATACCATTTTACTCTTTCCAGAGAAGCAAAATTTTTATTAGTTAACGCTTTTTATCCGGAGACAATAATGATTTCTGAGATTATTAAAAAATTATCTTTAATTGATAAAAAATTTATTGATGAAAAAACTTTAAAAGAATATGTCTTCTTGCCTTATCAACCGAATATTTTTAATTTTTTAGATTATTTAGCCGCTGGTAATCTTGAAAAGGCCTATGAACTTTTAGAAGAAATGGAGCAAACAGAAGGTTATCATCCTTTATATATCTTAAAAATGATTACTCAAGAAATTAGAAATCTAATTATAGTTAAATATTTTATTCAGTTTCCGGAATTAAGAAAAAAAACTGCTAAAAATAAATCTTTGTCTTTACATCCTTATGTTGTTAAAAAATTAACTCCTTTAAGCCGACGTTTTTCCCTAGAGCAGCTCAAAAAACACTACCAAATGCTGATAAAATACAACAAAAAAATTAAAGAAGGTTTAATTGATGCTAATCTCTCATTAGAATTAATTCTTTTAGAAATTAGCGACAGCGCTAATTAAGTTAACGAGTTAACGAATTGAAATAATTAACAACTAAAATAAAATGGGTATGGTCTATGGTTAAAAGGTAACGAAGCCCGTATCGTTTAGGGTCAAAGGTTAAGAGTTAAAAGGATTTTTTACCTTAGACCTTACCTTTTCACCATACTGGCTTTATAACCCTTAAACTCTTTACCCTAACCAAATTAGTGGTTTTAAGAAAAAGTTGTCAGTTATAAGTTATAAATTATAAGTTATAAGTTGTTATATGTCTTATCAATATCATTTATTAGACCATCCAGCTGATATCAGATTAGAGGTAGAAGCTAATTCATTAGAAGAATTATTTCTTGGCGCTGTTGAAGGAATGGCGTTAATTTTGTATTCTGATTTTAAAAACCTACAGAATAATAAAAAAATCATTAAACAAAAAATTAATCTTTCCTCATTAAATCAAGAAACCCTTTTGATAGATTTTTTAAATAAAATTCTTACCCTTTCCGATATCGAAAGAGCAGTTTTCCCTGTTGCCACAATTCAAAAATTAACTGATAATAAGATTGAGGCAGAAATTACTGGTTATCCGGTAGAACGATTTGATAAAGAAATTAAAGCCGTTACTTATCATCAGCTGAAAATTGAAAAAACAAAAGAAAAAATGTTAAAAACAACGATTCTCTTTGATATTTAACATTATTAATCGATGATCATTAATCATTAATCAAATTATGATTCAAAAAC
>JAKJEG010000010.1 GCA_022705545.1 Patescibacteria group bacterium
ACATTATGCCGGTTATTTTGATACTGCTTATCAGGGTTGCCAAGTCCTAAAATAATAATTTTATTGGGATTTTTGCTCATCAATAAGAGAATAAATAAAATTTTGAATTTCTTCGTAATTTTCTAGTCCTGCTTTGGGAACAAGAGCATAAACATATTTTCCCAAACCATCATAATAACCGCTCGAGACCAACAATTTATTTGGCTCATAAGCTGAGATAATAGTCCCTTCTATGGGGTAATCTTTCACTTCTTTGGCTAAAAGCAAAAGATTGGTTAAATCAGTTAGGCTGAAACTAGTGAAATAATGGCCAGCTAAAGATTGCCAGATTTGAACCCAAGAAATAATGGAAGAAGAATCCAATGACTGAGCTAGCTTTTCTTTTAAAGCCGAAAGAAGAAGTTGTTGATTTTTCATTCGGGAAAAATCACCATCAGGCGCATAACGGCTTCTAATCATTTTTAAAAATAAATCCCCATCTAAATGCTGCCAGCCAGCTTCTAAGTAAAACATTTGACTGGGGTTATGAGGGTTAACTAAATTTGGGTCAAAAAAATCTTTTTCCAGATAAATATCGATCCCGCCTAAGGTGTCAACTAGCGATTTAACAGCTTCCAAATCTAAAACAATTACTTCGTCAATTTTTAAACCGCTGATTTCTTCCATCTTTGTTTTAATTAAATCAAAAGACTTGCTTTCATTGTATTTTTTGTTTTTGTTTTCCAACTCAAACAGAGAATTAAGTTTTAATAGATTGTTGCTATTAGGCGCTTTGACTAATAAATCGCGGGGAAAAGAAATAAGATGAATTTTTTCTTCGGTTTTATTAAGTGAGATGATAATAATTGAATCAGTTAATAAACTGCCTCGAGAACCCGCGCCCGCAATTCCTAGAAAAAGAAAATTTTTGACTGTGTCTTCGGTTGGTTTAATGAAATTTAAATTTTTTGTTCCGGTATTGGAAAAATTGTTGAAAAGATAGGTTTTGGAAAGCAGACTGATTTTTGAAGGAAATAATAAAATAGCGCCGACAATCAGGGTTAAAATAATCAATAAAATGAGATAAAATAACTGATTTTTAGCCATTTGATTTTCTTGTTTTTTTATGTTAATCTTATCAAGATTAAGATAGCAAATTTTAAGAAATAAAGATAATTTTTATGTGGAAAAAATTCTTAAAAGAAAATTTAGAAATGATTTTAATCGCTTTGGCGATTGTTTTACCTATTAGGTTTTTTGTCATGCAGCCTTTTGTTGTTCATGGTTCTTCCATGGAACCAACTTACTTGCCAAGGGACTATATTATTGTTGATGAAATTTCGTATCGTTTTCGTGCTCCTGAACGGTTTGAAGTTGTGGTTTTTAAAGCTCCCAATACGACTAAACAATATTATATAAAAAGAATTATTGGTTTGCCAAATGAGGAAGTTATTATTAAAGACGGAAAAGTGACTATTATTACTTCTGATAATCAATTAATTGTTTTAGACGAAATGTTTCTTCCAGAAGGAGTGATGACTAATGGTTCGATTGATATTAAGTTAGGTCCAGATCAGTATTTTTTGCTGGGTGATAATCGTTTTGCTTCTTATGACTCTCGCCATTGGGGCCCTATTTCGAGAGAGGCTATTATTGGTCGGGCTTGGCTTAGATTTGATCTTTTTTCAGATTTAAATCAATAAAATGTCTCAGAAAAAAACAAATCAGAAAACTTCATTAGTTAAATCTCGTTTTCAGATTCCTCGGGGAATGAAAGATATTTTACCAGAAGAAATGCCTTATTGGCAATGGGTTTTTGAGAAAGCAAAAAACCTTTTAGAGTATTATGGTTTTTCTCGAGTAGAAACTCCAATTTTAGAAAAAGCTGATTTATTTTACAAAGGAACTGGTAAGCAATCAGATTTAGTTAAAAAAGAAATGTATCTTTTGAAAACAAAAGAGAGCGGGGAAATATTAGCCTTGAGGCCAGAAGGAACATTGCCAATTGCGAGGGTTTATTGCCAATATGGTTTATTTAATAAACCTCAACCAGTAAAATTGTATTATTTTGGTCCTTTTTTCCGGCATGAAAAGCCTCAGTTAGGTCGCTATCGGGAATTTTATCAGTTAGGCTGGGAAATTATTGGCGAGAACAGTCCGGTTTTAGATGCTCAAATAATCAATATTGGTTACAATTTTTTAGAAGAAATAGGATTTAAAAATAAAGAGATTTTGATTTATCTTAATAGTTTGGGTTGCGAAAAATGTCAAAATAATTATCTAACGGCTTTAAAAAAATATTACCGTCCTAAATTAAAAAAAGTTTGTTCGAATTGCCGAGAAAGATATCAGAAGAATCCTTTAAGAATGCTTGATTGCAAAGATGAAAAATGTTTGAAAATTAAAAAAGAAGCTCCTTCTCCTCTTGACTTTTTATGCTCGGATTGCAAGAATCACTTTCAGATGGTTTTGGATTATCTTGATAGCTTAAAAATAGATTATTATCTTGATAAAAACCTGGTGAGAGG
This sequence comes from Patescibacteria group bacterium, assembly GCA_022705545.1. Taxonomy (GTDB): domain Bacteria; phylum Patescibacteriota; class Minisyncoccia; order UBA6257; family UBA6257; genus JAKJEG01. The sequence continues at coordinate 2,508 of JAKJEG010000010.1, forward strand.
ATTGGATTATTATACCCGAACAGTTTTTGAGTTTAATATTAAAAACCACGATTCCAAAATGGCTATCGGTGGTGGTGGTCGATATGATGGTTTATTAAAATCTATCAGCCGAATAGATAAACCAGCCTTGGGAATGGCTTTTGGGGTAGAAAGAGTCATCGAAGCTTTAAAAGAAAGAAAAATCTCTATTCCTAAAAAAGAACCAGAAATTTTTTTGATTCAAATTGGTCAACCAGCGAAAAAAGAGGCTTTAAGATTGATAGAAGTATTAAGAAAAAACAATATTGAAGTTAGAGAGAATTTAGCAAAAGAGAACGTTAAAAATCAATTGGAAATAGCCAATAGATTGGGGGTAAAATATTGTTTAATCCTTGGGCAGGAAGAAATAAACGAAGGAATGGTGATTTTTAAGGATATGACTTCAGGCATTCAAGAAAATTTACCCATAGAAGGGATCGAAGAATTTTTAAAAAGAAGATTAAAAATTAATAATCAGTAATCAATAATCAATAACTATGGCTTTGGTAATAAAAAGAAAAAAAGACGAAAATCTTAATAATTATTTAGCGAGAGTATTTAAAGTAATTAAACAGAGCGGAATTCTCTTGGAAGCAAAGAAGAGGAAATTTTATATTCCGCCTCAAAATGAACGTTCAAAAAAGAACTCAGCTTTATATCGATTAAGAAAAAAAGAAGAGATAGAATGGAAAAAGAAAGAAGGTTTAATTTAAGAGCAAAGAAAATGAGTTATGCCCAAAAATGAAATTTTGGTGTATAATTACTCTAAAGAAAGACTGCCATTAACAAAAAAAGAGATCATTAGTCTTTCTCAAAGAATTTTAACACTGTTTGGAGAGCGGGAAAAAGTTTGTTTATCTTTGATTTTTGTTTCACCTTCAGAAATAAAAAAGCTTAACCATTATTGGCGGAAGAAAAATGAGCCAACAACTGTTTTAACTTTTCCTTATAGCGCTGATTCTCTTTCTAAAGATCATCAAGAGATAAAAGAAAAAGACTTGGGAGATATATTTTTTTGTCCGGTAATTATTAAAAAAAGAGCTCAAGAAAGTAAGATTAGTTATAAAAAAAATTTTGTCATTCTCTTAATCCATAGTCTTGCTCATTTATATGGTTATGACCATAAAAACAAAAGAGATTCATTAATAATGGAGGAAGTAGAAAAAAATATTTTGGCGAAATTAAATTTTAAATAAATATGCCTTCTTATCATCTATGTTTGGACTTGGGAAGTTATGAAATTAAATCTTTAGTTGGAAGAGTGGAAAATGGAGAAATTAGAATTTTATCTTCACTGAAAAAACCTTCTCAAGGAATTAAAAACGGAGTGATAACTGATCCTGATTTAGTGGCAGAAAGAGTTGGGGAATTACTTTCTGAGATAGAAACGGCTAACAAAAAAATGCATTTTTATGAAGCAATTATTGGAATAGGAGGAACTTATTTGGATTTAAAAACTTCAAAAGGGGTAACTGTGATTTCCCGTTCTAATCAAGAAGTGGCTGAAGATGACGTAGAAAAAGCTTTTCAGGCTGCTCAAGCTTTGGCTTTACCTCAAAATCGCATTCTTATACAGGCAATTTTAAAGAATTTTCGGATTGATGGAGGAGAAAAAGTTAAAGATCCAGTGGGGATGAAAGGAATTAAATTAGAAGCGGAAAGTTTATTAATTGATATTTTCTCCCCAGTGATAAAAAAGATCGATGAAGTGGGTGAAATGTTAGGTCTTGCTTTTAATAAAAAATGTGTTTTGCCGTTGGTGGGAGCTGAATTTGTTTTAAGCGAAAGGGATAAAGATTTAGGAGTAATGACCATCGATTTTGGCGCTGATACAACCAGTATCTGTGTTTATGAAGATGGTGAATTGATAGATTTAAAGGTTTTTCCTTTTGGCAGTAATCATGTTACTAATGATATTGCTGTTGGTTTAAAAACTTATATTGATATTGCTGAAAAATTAAAAATTAAAGAAGGAGTTGCTTATAGTAAAAAAGTTTCTAAGAATGACAGTATCGAAATGGCTGATTATGGTGAAGAAGGGGAAACAAAAGTATCAAAGAAATTTTTAGCGGAGATTATTGAAGCAAGGTTAATGGAGATTTTAGATTTAATTGGCGAGGAATTAAAACAAATAGACAAATTTAATAAATTACCGGCTGGAATTGTGATTTATGGCGGTGGAGCAAAAACACCCTATTTATCTGATTTAGTTAAAGAGAGATTGAAACATTCAGTGAGGATTTTTAATCCCGATCACCCGTTTTTTGAAGGCAATCCCTCAATGGAGTTTGTCCCGGTATTAGGGCTTTTGAATTTTTTTGCCGGAATGGAAAATGAAAGAATTATTAATCAGGGAGGAAAATTGATAAAAAAAATTTTTAAACCTTTTACTAATCTTTTTAAATTTTAATAGAAAGATTTAATTATTAAAATTATTAAATTAAAGAAAATATGGCGAGTCAAAATAAATCGGTAAAAAAGGAAAAGAAAATAACTTCCAAAAAAAGAGCCGAAGTTAAAAAATCGCAAGAAGAAAAAAATTTAGAATCAGCGAAAGATAATTTTTCAACCAATATTAATTTTGGTAAGAATTTTCTAAAAAATATCAACATTAAAGTTGTTGGTGTTGGCGGTGGCGGTAATAATGTTATTTCTAGAATTAAAGACAGAAAATTTGAAGGAGTGGAGTTAGTAGCGATTAATACTGATGTTCAGGGATTGCGTCATAGTCGAGCTGATAAAAAAATTCAAATTGGAAAAAATCTTTGTCGGGGATTGGGAGCAGGAATGGATCCGGAAAGAGGAATGAAGGCTGCAGAAGAAGACCTGGAAGAAATTATGAAAGTCGTAGAAGGCACTGATTTAATGTTTTTAACTGCTGGTTTGGGAGGAGGCACTGGTTCTGGCGCTTCACCAATCGTCGCTAACGTAGCAAAAAAAAGCGGTGCTTTAGTCGTAGCAGTAGTTACTAAACCATTCCTTTTTGAGGGAGAAAAAAGAATTGAAGTAGCCGAAGAGGCCTGGTCTCGATTGTATAATGAAGTTGATGCTATTGTGACGATTAACAATGATAAAATTTTTACTTTGATTGACGAAAAAACCCCAATTTTGGAGGCCTTTTTAAAAATTGATGACATTTTGAAACAGGGGTTAGATAGCATTATTCAATTAATTGCTCAGCCGGGATTAATAAATTTAGATTTTAATAATATTAAATCAATTTTATCTGAAGCCGGAAGCGCTTTGATGGGCATTGGTCGGGCTCAGGGAGAGGAAAGAGCCAAAAAAGCGGCTCAGATGGCAATTGAATCTCCTTTGCTTGATATTAATATTGATGGGGCTAGAAGGGTATTATTTAATATTGTTGGCACTAATGATTTGTCTTTGGTGGAAATTAATGAAGCAGCAAGAATTATTACCCAGTCAGTAGCCAAAGACGCTCAGATTGTTTTTGGAGCTGGGTTTGATAATACTTTGAGAAAAGGGGAAATAAAAATTACGGTTATTGCTGGCGGTTTTGAGGAAGAAAAAACAATAAGATCTCTTCCTTTGGATATTAAATTACCGATAAAGGAAGAAAGTATTTCTGAGGAAAGCAATAATTTAATTAAAAACGAAGAATCAGAAGATAATTCTGAAAGTATTTTGAAAAAATTTATTGCTCAGAATGATTTAGAAACGCCGGCTTTTCTCCGCCGAAAGAAAAAGAATTAAGAGTTTGGATAATTCTAAACGCAAGCTATCTTTTAATTAATGTTCAATGTTTGGACACCGCAAGTCTTAATTGAGGTTCAGCCGGCTGTCAATTTTTAATAAAAAAATAACTATAATTTAATAATAAAAAAGTTATGGCCACCACAACAAAAAAAGAGAAAAATAAAATCACCAAGGTCCAAAAAAGAACCGGAGAAATAGTGCCTTTTCAAAAGAAAAAAATAGAAGAAGCAATTTTTAAAGCTTTAACAGCGACTAATACTGGCGGACGGAAGCTGGCTAAAGAATTGGCTGATAAAGTGGTGAAATTATTAAATCGAAGATTTAAAAAAGGCGATATTCCAACAGTGGAGCAGATTCAGGATATTGTCGAAGAGGTTTTAATCTTAGAAGATTTAGTGGAAACGGCCAAGGCCTATATTCTTTATCGGGAAAAAAGAAGAAATATCAGAGAAGCGAAATTAGCAACGGAAGAAGGAGTGGGTTTGGTAGATGAATACTTAAAAGAAAATACTTGGGAAGTTAAGGAAAATTCCAATATGGCTTTTTCTCTTCAAGGATTAAATCACTATGTGGCGGCTTATGTGAGTAAAAAATACTGGCTTAATCGAATTTATCCGGCAGAAATTCGTAAAGCCAATGAGAGCGGTGATTTTCATATTCATAACTTGGATATTTTGGCAACTTACTGTTGCGGCTGGGATTTATATGATGTTTTGTTAAAGGGCTTTGGCGGTGTTTTTGGAAAAATTCAATCCAAACCGCCAAAACATTTTCGATCGGCTTTAGGTCAGGTGGTGAATTATTTTTATACCCTTCAGGGAGAATCAGCTGGCGCTCAGGCTTTTTCTAATTTTGATACTCTTTTAGCGCCCTTTATTCGTTATGATAATTTGTCATTTTCCGAAGTTAAACAAGCTTTGCAGGAATTTTTGTTTAACTGTAATGTGCCAACTAGAGTTGGCTTTCAGACACCTTTCGAAAATATTACTTTAGATTTAAAGGTTCCTAATCATTTAAAAGATTTACCAGTAATTATTGGCGGCCAACCGCAAAAAGAAACCTATGGTGATTTTCAGGAAGAAATGAATATTTTGAATCAGGCTTTAACAGAAGTTTATGTTGAAGGTGATGCTACTGGCAGAGTTTTTACTTTTCCTATTCCTACTTACAATATTACTAAGGATTTTGACTGGACTAATGAATCTTATAGCGGAATTTGGCAGATGACGGCTAAGTACGGGATCCCTTATTTCTCGAACTTTATTAATTCTGATATGAAACCGGAAGATAGCCGTTCAATGTGCTGTCGGCTTAGGCTTGATAATCGGGAATTATATAAGCGGGGAGGAGGATTGTTTGGCGCAAATCCAAAAACTGGCTCCATTGGCGTAGTCACAATTAACCTTCCCCGAATAGGTTATCTTTCTAAAACGAAAAAAGAATTTTTTGACCGGTTGGAAAATTTAATGAATTTGGCTAAAAGCAGTTTGGAAATTAAAAGAAAAATTTTAGAGGATTGGACCGAAAAAAGCCTTTATCCTTATTCAAAATATTATTTGGAAGAAGTTAAAAAATTAAGAGGCTGTTATTGGGGGAATCATTTCTCAACAATTGGAATCATTGGAATGAATGAAGCTTTGTTGAATTTTATGGGAGTCAATATTGCCGATAAAAACGGAATAAAATTCGCTACCGAGGTTTTAGATTTTATGAGAGAAAAATTAGTTAAGTTTCAGGAAGAGACTGGTAATCTTTATAACTTAGAAGCAACACCAGCAGAAGGGACTTCTTATCGTTTGGCTTTAAAAGATAAAAATAAATATCCTGATATTATTACTTCTGGAGAAAAAGAACCTTATTATACCAATTCTACCCAATTACCAGTTAATTATACGGATGATTTATTTGAAGCTTTAAAACTTCAGGATGGGTTACAAACAAAATATAGCGGGGGAACAACTTTTCACGCTTTTTTGGGCGAATCAATTTCTGATAGTGAAACAGTCAAACGATTAATAAAAACTATTTTTGAAAACTTTAAATTGCCTTACTTTACTTTGACACCAACTTTTTCTATTTGCCCAACTCATGGTTATTTAGTAGGTGAACATTTTACTTGTCCAAAATGCGCAGTTCATCAACCTTGCGAAGTTTATTCTAGGATAGTTGGTTATTTGCGGCCAGTTCAACAGTGGCATAAAGGCAAACAAGAAGAATTTAATCAGCGG
>JAKJEG010000086.1 GCA_022705545.1 Patescibacteria group bacterium
ATTTTCAAAAAAATTTCTCAGTTCTTTATCCGCAGGAAATAAGAAAAGAAGAAAAAAAAGATTATTCACCTTCTTTTTATGATATTTTAAAAATGGCTTCTATTTTAGAAAAAGAAGTCAAAGACAATCAGGAAAAAAGAATGGTAGCTGATCTTCTTTGGCGGCGTTTACTTAGTGAGATGCCTTTGCAAGTTGATTGTACTATTTGTTATGGTTTATTTTTTAATTTTAAAGACTGCGATTTAAATCCAGAGGACTTTCTTATTCCTTCCCCGTATAACACCTATCTCTTAAAAGGGCTGCCATCAACACCGGTGAGCAACCCTGGTCTCCATTCAATGGAGGCAGCAATTAGCCCAATTAGGAATGATTATTGGTTTTATTTGACTGACAGAGAATCAGGAAAAACTATTTTTTCCGTTGATTATGACAATCATCTTGAAGCTAGAGATAAATATATAAAATGAAGGAAATTGTAAAATTGAAAATTTAATAATTTTTCTTATGCTAAAAAATTCTAAAATAAAAACTTTCATTCTGATTTCAGGCGATCTTTTCCTGTTTTATTTAGCTTTAACCCTTTCTTTTTTAATTCGCTATCATTTTTCATTTGAGAAAGATATTCTTTTGCCGGCTTTTTCTAACTTCTTTTTTGTTTTTCTTCTTTGGATTTTTATTTTTTATATTGGTCGGGCTTATGATTTGCTTTTATTAAAAAATAAATTTTCTTACTATAATCGAATTTTTATTTTATTGATAGTTAACATTATTTTAACTATTATTGCTTTTTATGCCTTCTCCCCGGATTATCAGCCAAAAATTACCTTATTGTTTCTTTTTATTTTCTCGTTTATTTTTATTATTTTTTGGCATCGTTATGCTTATAATTTATTTAAAGCTAATCTTATTAAAACAATTATTGTTTCTGAGGATACTCAAAATAATAAGCTTTTAGAATTAAAAAATACCTTAGATCAAAATTCACAATTAGGTTATAAAATATTAAAAGTTTCTTCCTTAAAAGATTTTTTTGAAGAAAAAGACCAATGGTTAAAAAAGGGAGTAACATTAATAGTTTTTGATTCGGCAATTTTTTCCTCCTTACAAGATTTTTCAAGCGAAGAAATCTTTGATTTTGAAATAATGGAGTTGATTGACTTCTATGAAATGATCTTTCGCAAAATTCCAATTGATTTTTTAACTCTTGATTGGTTTGTGAAAAATATTTTTAATCGGGATTGGAGTTTATACGAATCATTCAAAAGGGTAGGGGATTTTTTAAGCGGTTTATTGCTTTTTATCATTTTTTTACCTTTGTGGCCAATTATTATTTTAATGATTAAATTAGAATCGAAAGGTCCAGTTTTTTATACTTCCAAAAGAGTAGGTAAAGCCGAGAAAGAATTCTCAATTTATAAATTCCGGACCATGGTTAAAGACGCTTCTTCTCTTGGTCCTTCTTGGACATTAGAAAATGATCCTCGAATAACAAAGGTTGGGAGATTCCTAAGGAAAAGCCATTTAGATGAATTGCCTCAATCATTGAATGTTATTAAGGGAGAAATGTCTTTTGTCGGCCCTCGGCCAGAAGAAAAAAAATTAGTTGATCTTTATAAAAAAGAGATTCCTTTTTATAAGATGCGTTTTTTGATTAAACCGGGGATTGTCGGTTGGGCTCAAATTAATTATCCTCACACTGCTTCAGTGGAGGAAGTT
>JAKJEG010000087.1 GCA_022705545.1 Patescibacteria group bacterium
TTTTTTTGTTTTTAAATCAATCTTGAATTCCCATAAATGTATATTATAATAATTATAAAAATCATACCAATAATTTAAAAAAATAACAAGCCCTGCTTGTTATCATCTTGTCGGACTGCCGAGAGTTGAACTCGGGTCTTACCCACCCCAAGGGCAAATACTACCGTTATACTACAGTCCGAAAAATAAATTAAGCTTCAAAACAAATATTTTGAAGCTTAACTCATATAGACTATTTTAATTTATCTTCTCTTCCAAGTTTTCTTTGACATTTAGTACAAACCTTGGCTTTCTTTCCACTTTTTAGCTTAACTTCGTGAAGATTAGGCTTTTGAAAGTATCTATCCGTTGGATCCAACTTTGACATAATCTTTTTTCAGGAAGTCGCTTTGTTGCGGCCTTTGCCACAATTTTCACAAATTCGAGCCATAATATATAATATAATAATTTTTATTTAACATTTGTATATTATCACATAATTACCTATTAGTCAACGATTGTAACTTCTTATCCCTCATACCATTAAATAGCTTTTGTAATTCAATGGTTTTCTTCCCAACTCTACCACTTTTAATAACAAAATCATCAATTTTGACTACTGGCATTATCTGCTTAGTTGTTGCGGTAATAAAGACTTCGTCTGCTTTAATCAGCTCAGAAAACTTAATATCTCGTTCAACAACCTTCATAATTTTACCCGCAAAATTAACCACAAAGCCACGAGTTACACCCATCAAAACACCGATCTTTGGGGTTACCAAAGTATCTCCTTTTATCATAAAAATATTACTGGTTGAGCATTCAAAAACATAGTCATTTAATATATACAAGATCTCGCCTGCCTTCTTTTTACTCATCTCGCCCCTTAATCTTATTGCCTCTATATAATCACTTGATTTAACTTCGCTTAAATTTCTTTTAAATTTAGCCGTGATTAATTTTATTCCATCAATATAAAATGAAGAAGAAAAATCAATATATTCCTGCGCATAAACAAACAAAGTTTCATTATTACCTAAATCTAAGTCAGTTTTTCCAATCCCTGGGCTTAAAACTAATTTAATTTTAGCATTACTGCATTTATTCTTTTTAATTAATTCTAACATAATATTTTTCAACTCCTCCTTACTTTCTTTTAATGTTATCTTCAACATCTTTGTTGCGTTCTTTAATCTTGCATAATGTTCGTCAAATAAAAAGATTTTACCATCATATGCTCTCAAAACTTCCGTCACCGCATAACCTCTTGCAAACCCTAAATCAAAAGGCGAAATCTTTGCGTCTTTTAATTTAACAATCTTACCATTTAAATAACAAAAAGAATTTTCTTTAAAATGCATAATATTTAGTTTAATTTTTAAAATTTTAATGACTTAGGTGGTGTCCACTTTTGTTTCAAAATTTTCACTTCAACAATATATTCAAGATATTCCTTTTCTAATACTTTTTGTATATCAGAAATCATCATGCTAACAAATGGACATCCAGCAAAAGTTAATACCATTGATATTTTAATTTTACTTTTCAAAACTTCAATTTTTTTAATAAATCCTAAACTTACAACATCAATGCCTAATTCCGGATCCATTACTGTCATCAGCAAAGATTTAACATCTTTAATTTTAGGTATTTTTCCCATAAATATATTTTAAATTAATAATATAGTAAATTCGCCTTTATCTTTCAAATCTTTAATATCCTTCTCTAAATTTTC
>JAKJEG010000088.1 GCA_022705545.1 Patescibacteria group bacterium
AAAAATTGATCTTTTAACTGCTTCCGCTCAGAAAATTTACGGCTTAAAAGGAGCGGCTTTGCTTTATATTAGAAAAGGAATAAAAATTAAACCTCTTTTTCATGGCGGTGGTCAAGAATTTAATCTCCGACCTTCAACAGTAAATTTACCGGCAATAATGGGTTTTTTCAAGGCAGCAGAATTAGCCTATAAAGAAATGCCTGAGGAAAATAAAAAAATTGAGGCTTATTTTCAGTTGGCTAATAACTTTATAGAAAATGAAATTGCCGGGATTCATTTAACCGGCGATTATAAAAACCGGATAAAAAATATTTTTAGTTTTTGGGTTGAAGGAATAGAAGGAGAATCTTTGATGATGGCTTTGGATCAAGATGGAATTGCTGTTTCTACTGGCTCAGCTTGCGCTTCTAGCGATTTAAAACCATCTCATGTTTTACTTTCTTGCGGTTATGATTACAATCAAGCCCATTCTTCTTTAAGAGTAAGTTTTGGTCGTTTTACTACTTTAGCGGAAGTTAAATATTTTCTTAAATCTTTAAAGAAAAATGTTGAACAATTAAGAAAATATTCCCCTTTTATAAATGACTCAAAATAAATCAAAAATATTTTTTGTCAGTTTTTTATTACTAAGTTTCTTTCTAGCATTTAATCAGTTTGATAAAAAAAATAGTCTTTTGGCCACGGTAAAAAAAAATGACTCACTAGTAAAAGATTATCAAGACAACATTCCAGAAAATAATCTGGATAATAGCCTTGAAGAAATTAATAAAAATATTTTTAGCCAAATACCTTCCCATATTAACATTTACGATTTTTATAATAGTTACGGCGAGAGATTGCTGGGCGATGAAAATCTAAAAATTTATTCCCGGGAAGAATGGCAAGTTAATGAGGCCGAAAAAAGAAAAGATTCTTTTATTTCTTTAAAAGACAACGATCCGGAAAGTTCGCTTTCTTTATTGGATTATTGGCGTCTTAAAGAAATATTAATTAATTATCAAAAGAACTTTGCTGATTATGATAATTTTTTTCTGAAAACCTTAAAAAAAGAAAACGGAGTTACTTATCAATATCTACCAGCAGAAGAAATAATCATTCATCACACTGCTGGCAAAATGACTTTTTCCTTTGAGGATACAAAAAAAGAAATTCAGAATATTTATTTAGTGCATAAATATTCCCGGCAATGGTCGGATATTGGTTATCATTTCTTAATTGACGGCAAAGGAAGAATCTTTGAAGGTTCCTTAGGCGGAAAATATAGCCTTGGGGCTCATACTTTTTATCATAATAAAGCTAATATCGCTATTGCTTTAATGGGAGATTTCCAACCCGGCCATGACCAAATAACTCCTGAAATGAAAGATTCTTTAATAAAATTGATTCAATATTTAAGTTCCCAGTATCAGCTTAATCTTTCCGAAAAAAATTTTTATCTGAGAAAAGCTGATTTTTCTTCCCGGGAATATACTGATAAATTTATTAAAGGTCATAAAGAATTAGACTTTACAACGCCAATTACTGAATGCCCGGGTATAAACCCAGATCAATTAAGAACGATGATCTATCCTTTTATCTTCCAATAGATTCCTCAGAAAAAGATTCTGTTTGGTATTCAAGAATTTTAATTTCTGGAGAATTTTGTTTATAAATTTCATTCTTTTCCCAAAAATCCGGTTCCAAACCGGCTTTTAAACA
>JAKJEG010000089.1 GCA_022705545.1 Patescibacteria group bacterium
GGATTGTTGTTCTCCACGCGAATGATGCCCGGGAAAATGGAATTTATGCCGGTAATAAAGTGGTTTTAAAATGGGGGAAAAAAGAAACAGAAGCCACTGTTGATTTAACTACTGATTTAGTTCAGCCGGGTGAAATTGGTTTATTAAAAGATGTTATTGAAAAGTATCCTATTAAGGAGGGAGAAATAATAGAAATTTATTTGGCTCCTTCTCCATCTTCTTTAGAAGCTATTAGGAAAAAAATTAAAGGAGAAAGATTGAGTTATTCGGAGATTTCTTCGATTGTTTCTGATATTGTGAATTATCATTTAGATGATATTCAAATTGCTTTTTTTATTGCTTCGGCTTTTGAAGAAGAACATTTTTCCTTAGAAGAAATATACTATTTAACTAAAGCCATAGCTGAAACCGGAGAAAGATTTTATTGGGATAAAGACATTGTTGCTGACAAGCATTCTATTGGTGGTTTACCGAATAACAGAACTACTCCTATTGTGGTTTCAATTATTGCTAGTTTGGGCTATTTAATTCCAAAAACATCCTCCCGGGCAGTGACTTCAGCCTGCGGAACAGCCGATGTCATTGAAGCTATTGCTCCAGTTGAATTTAATTCTCAAAAAATTAAAGAGATAGTCAATAAAACTAATGGTTGTTTAGTTTGGGGTGGGGCTTTAAAACTGGCGCCGGCTGACGATCGTCTCTTGAAGGTCAGTTATGAATTAGGGATTGAACCTCATTCAAAAATGATTACTTCTATTATGGCAAAGAAAGTCGCCATGGGCGCTACTCATTTGGTAATTGATATGCCAATTGGTAAGGGTACAAAAATTTCTTATTTTTCTGATGCCTTGAAAATCAGAAAAATTTTTTTGGCTATTGCCAAAAGATTTAATATTAAAACCGAAGTAGTAGTCGAGGAAATAAAAGATCCTATTGTTGGTTGGGGAGTAGGTCCTCTTTTAGAAATTAGGGATATTTTAAAAATATTAAATCAGGACGAAGATCGTTCTTTGTATTTGGAAGGTCGGGCTTTAAAATTGGCAGGAATACTTTTGGAATTGATTGGCGCCGCTAGAAAAAATCAGGGGAAACAATTAGCCAAAAAACAATTAATATCAGGTGATGCTCTTAATAAATTTCAAGAAATTATTAAAGCCCAGGGAGGAAAAGAAAATATCTCTTTAAAAGATATTAAATTAGGAAAAGTTAAAAAAGAAATTAAATCCAATAAAAACGGGTTTTTACAAGAAATTAATCCCCTTGAAGTTAATCGTTTGGTTCGCCTATTGGGTGCGCCAGTAATTAAAGAAGGAGGAATTTTATTTAAAAAAAGAGTTGGCGATAGTTTAAAAGAAGGAGAGCCAATTTGTGAACTTTATTCTAATAGTGAACAGAGAATTCAATTAGCCCAGCAAGAAATTACCAATGATGATTTATTTATAATTAAATAATGCTTAAAAAACCATTAGCCCGGCCTTTGTGGCTGGAGATTAATTTAAAAAATTTAGATAATAATATTGCTGTTCTTAGAAAAATTGTTGGAAAAGACAAAAAAATAATAGCTGTGATTAAAGCAGATGCTTATGGTCATGGAGCCGTAAAAATTGCTCAGAGATTAGAAAAATTAAAAATAGATTATTTAGCGGTAGCCAGTCTAGAAGAAGCCATAGAGTTAAGA
>JAKJEG010000011.1 GCA_022705545.1 Patescibacteria group bacterium
TCGGCCAGAAGAAAAAAAATTAGTTGATCTTTATAAAAAAGAGATTCCTTTTTATAAGATGCGTTTTTTGATTAAACCGGGGATTGTCGGTTGGGCTCAAATTAATTATCCTCACACTGCTTCAGTAGAGGAAGTCAAAGAAAAAACCGCTTTTGATTTTTACTATCTTAAAAATAGAAGCTTTATTTTAGATATTATAATTATCTGCCGGGCGATTATCAGTATTTTTGAAATAAAAACTCATTAAATTATTAAAAAGTATGGAATATTTTTCATCTTTGGCTTTTGTATTAAAAAAAGAACCGTCAGGAGAACAGGATCGAGTTTATACTTTTTACACTAAGAATTACGGAAAATTAAATCTTTTAGCCGTTGGTAGCCAGAAATTAACTGCTCGTTTATCTGGCCACTTAGAAAGACCAGCCTTGGTTTGGATAAAATTTATTTTAGGCCATCGACCAAAATTAGTTAGCGCGTTGGAAGAGAATAATTTTTTACCAATTAAAAAAAATCAGTCGGCCCTATTATCTTCTTTGAAAATTTTATCTTTTTTAGATGAATTTACTTTAGAGTATCAGGTAGATGAAAAAATTTGGAATTTGCTTTTTGAATCTTTTTCTTTTTTGGAAAAGAATATTTCTCACGGAAAAACAATAGCTGATTTTGTTTATTTTTATTTTCAGTCTCAATTGATAAAAATATCTGGTTGGGAGCCATATCTTAAAGATTGTTTAATTTGCCACCAAAAAGCCAATTATTTTAATTTCGGCCAAAAAGGACTGTTGTGCCAAAAACACCGGAAAAAAGATGATTTATTTTTAACTGAATCAGGGTTAAAATCTTTACAATTACTTTTTAATTCCTCTCTTAAAAATTTTCAAAGTTTAAATTCCTTAAAAGAAATTTTAAAGAATAAAGAAGTTCTTGAAAAATTTTTAAGCGATTTTTCTTTTTTCTTAAAATCGGATATAATAGGATAAGAATAATTTTCTCTGAAAAAACAAGACAATTTCTACCAAAGATACCGCTACGTGAATTATTAATTATTAATCATCAATTATTAATCATCAATAATCAATAATCATTAAAATTAATTTAAATAATTATGAACAAAAAAATCAGTGATTTTTTTAAAAGTTTTTGGGGTGGTTTAGCAATTGCCTTGGTAATTGTTGGCATAGGTTACCTTGTTTATAATTTTTTAAATCAAGGGGGAGTTGATTTTCGGGTTATTGGTCCTCAAGAAGCAAAATCCGGGGAATTAAAAAATATTCAATGTCAAATCTTCAATAATTCTCAAACTCCATTGGTTGACACAGAATTAATAGTTAATTTACCAGAAGGGGTATTTAATCCCGAGGATCCATCGGCAAGGAAAATGACTATTTCTTTGGGGGAAATCGCTGCTAAAACAGAAGAAGATAGGTCTTTTTCTCTGCTTTTTACCGGTGAAAATAACACCTTACAGCAGGTAGAAGTTGTTTTTCACTATCGGCCTCAAAGTGTCAGCGCTCTTTTTGAAAAAAGAGATTTAGCGAAAGTTTTGATTTATGATTCAATATTTCGTTTAAATGTTCAAAATCCCAGTCAAATTTTTATTGACCAGAACTTTCCAATTACTGTTTCTTGGAGCAATATGTCTGATTATCCTTTTGAAAATGTAGAATTAAGGGCAGAATGGCCAAGTAATTTTACTTTGTCAGAATCAAACCCTCAAACTTCTTTTTCTTCCAATAATAGATGGTCTCTAGGTGCTTTAATGAGTGGCGGTCAAGGCAAGGTTAATCTTAAAGGCTATATTTCCGGTCAAGCCGGAGAAACTTTAAAAGTAATTTTTAATTTAGGAATAGTTCAAGGCGACCAATTTTTCCCCTTGGCAAAAGCAGAAGGAGTTTTTACGTTAGTGGAAAATCCTTTAAGGGTTTATACTCTAGTTAATGGGGGTACTTCTTATGAAGCTGATTTAGGCGAGGAATTAAACGTAAAAATTTATTATCAGAATAATTATTCTAGTGCATTAAGAAATTTAAAACTGGTAGTAAGTTTAAACGGAGAAGCTTTTGATTTTACTACTTTAAAGGCTCCAAAAGGAGTTTTTGCCAGCAATCTTCGTCAAATTACTTGGGATGGTTTATATGTGCCAGAACTTTATAATCTTAATCCTCACGAAGATGGTTCTCTGGAATTTACGGTGAAATTAAAAAAGAACTGGCCAATGGTAAGATTAGATCAGCAAAATCCAGTTTTGGAAATTAAAACAACTATTGAAAGTTCTAACTTGCCAGAAAATACTGATTTATCAGAATTACCTAAATCTTCTTTTGTTAGCACGGTGAAAATTAACACTGTTACTGATTTAATTGTTGAAAGTTATTTTCGTGATCCTACTGCTCCGATAGCTAATACCGGGAATTTACCCTTAAGAGTTAATCAGCCGACTGATTTTACTATTCATTGGAAAATAAAAAATACTTACAATGCTTTGAATAATGTTGTTGTTCAGACCACTTTACCTTATTGGGTTGAATTTACTTCTCAAGTAGCCGGTAATTATGGACCTTCAAGGCCGGAATATGATTCTTTAACAAAAACAGTAACTTGGAGTATTCCAATTGTAGAAGCTGGTTCCGGGATTTTAGATAAAGGTTATGAAGCAGTTTTTCAGGTAAGAGTTACTCCAGTGGCCAATTATACTAATCAGGCTATTCCAATTATTGGTGAAACTTCTCTCAGAGCAATTGATGCCTTTACTGGTAAAGCGATAGAAAAAATTATTTCGCCAGTAATGTCTAACCAGTTAACTGATAAAACTGTTTTTTCTGATCAGGGAATAGTAAAACCTTAAAAATTCATTAACTGACATTATTATTTAGTTAACGAGTGCCTTACGAAGTTCAACTTCCTAAACCTTTGGGTCATAAAATGTTAATAGAAAATAGAAAATGGTTTTGAGAATAGAAAATAAATATTGAAAGATACAATAATGCCTACAAATAGCGATTTAAAAGAAAATAATTTAATGGAAAAAATCGTTTCTCTTTGTAAAAGAAGAGGTTTTGTTGTTCAGAATTCTGAAATTTACGGCGGTTTAGCTAATAGTTGGGATTTTGGACCATTGGGCGTAGAGGTCAAAAGAAATATTAAGAATTATTGGTGGAAAAAAAATGTTATCCAGAGAGATGATGTTTTTGGTCTCGATTCAGCAATTATTATGAATCCAAAAGTTTGGGAAGCCTCCGGCCATTTAAAAAGTTTTTCCGATCCCTTGGTGGAATGCAAATCCTGTCATAATCGTTTTCGCTTTGATGATTTAAAAGAAGGAAAATATGGCAAGGTAGTAGAGAAAGGCGAGAAATACTTATGTCCTTATTGCCAAGGAGAATTGACAGAAGAGAAAAAATTTAATTTAATGTTTAAAACTTTTTTGGGGCCGACCGAAGATAAAGCTTCGATTGTTTATCTGCGACCAGAAACTGCTCAGGGGATATTTATAAACTTTAAATATATTTTAAATACCTCCCGTCAAAAATTACCTTTGGGAATAGCCCAAATAGGAAAATCGTTTAGAAACGAGATTACTCCTTCTAATTTTATTTTTCGCGTTAGGGAGTTTGAGCAAATGGAATTAGAGTATTTTGTAAATCCTCAGGAAGATGAAAAATGGTATCAATACTGGCGGGAAGAAAGATTTAATTGGTTTTTAAAATTAGGATTGAAAAAAGAAAATTTACGGCTGAGAGAACATCAAAAAGATGAACTTGCCCATTACGCGAAGGCCTGCACTGATATTGAATATAAATTTCCTTTTGGCTGGGGAGAATTAGAAGGAATAGCCAATCGGACTGACTATGATTTAAAAAATCATCAAAAATATTCTCAAAAAGATCTTCAGTATTTTGACGAAGAAACAAAACAATCATTTTTTCCTTATGTCATTGAACCCTCAGTTGGAGTAGAAAGATCAATGCTTGCTTTTCTATTAGATAGTTATTGCGAAGAAGAGGCGGAAAATGGAGAAAAAAGAATTGTTTTGAAACTTAATCCCTTGCTTAGCCCAATAAAAATGGCTATTTTCCCTTTGGTGCGCAATCAGGAAATAATTCGAAAAAAAGCTCAAGAGATTTACTTTGCTTTAAAACAAGAATTGCCTTATTCTATTGATTATGATGAAGTTGGTTCAATTGGCCGGCGCTATCGTCGTCAAGACGAAATTGGTACTCCTTGGTGCGTAACAATTGATCATCAAACTTTAGAAGACGACACAGTCACTATTAGAGACAGAGATACAATGAAACAGGAACGAATTTCTATTAAAGAAATAAAGCAATGGCTACAGGAAAAAATCTGATTAAAATTCATTGATCAATTAACGACATCGCAAGTCGTTAATGAACTGGTTAAGGTAAAGAGTTTAAGGGTTATAAAGCCAGTATGGTGAAAAGGTAAAGTTTAGGGTAAAAAATCCTTTTAACTCTTAACTCTAAACAATACAGGCTTCATTACCTTTTAACCATAGACCATACCCATTTTATTTTAGTTGTTAGTTATTTCAATTCGTTAACTCGTTAACTCGTTAATTCGTTAACTTAATAATAATATCCAAACATTAAAAATTTAAAATTATATATTATTATTGTATGTCTAATTATCTTTTAAAAACTGAATCAAAAGGTTTAAAAGTCCTTTTTGTTCCTTCAAAGGATGTTTTATCTTTTCAGGTGACAATTTTGGTTGGTACTGGTAGTGACTGGGAAAAACCCAAGGAGAATGGCCTTTCTCATTTTCTTGAACATATGTGTTTTAAGGGAACCAAAAAACGACCAAAGAATATTTTAATTACTCAAGAGTTAGATAATATTGGTGCTTTGTACAACGCTTTCACTTCTAGAGAACTAACTGGTTATTTTATTCGTTGTTCAAAAGAGAATTATTTAAAAGCTTTAGACATTGTCGCTGATATTTATTTGAATTCTTTATTTAATGAAGAGGAAATAGAAAAAGAAAAGAAAGTCATTATTGAAGAAATCAATATGTATCAAGATGATCCTCAAAGCTATATTTGGGATCTTTGGGATTATCTTTTATATCAAAATCAACCGGCTGGACGGCCAGTTGCTGGCACCCCAGAAACGGTTTTAAAATTTAAAAGAAGAGACTTAATTAATTACCGAAATAAATATTACCATCGTAATAATACTTTAATTATCATTTCGGGAAATTTTAATCAAAAAATTAATCAGGAGATTTTTGATTTTTTCCAAAATTTAGAACCGAAGAAAAAAATAAACCGGCCAAAAACCAAAGAGCCAGAAAAACAGCCAGTTATTTTATTAAAGCATAAGGATACTGATCAGGCTCATTTGATTATTGGCTTTAAAACGTTTGATTTATTTGATAAAAGAAATTACCCTTTAGATGTTTTAAATACAATTTTGAGCGGGGGAATGTCAGCATTTTTATTTCAGGTTTTAAGAGAGAAACTATCAGCTGCTTATTATTGTTCTTCTGATAATATTTCTTATACTGACCGGGGTTATTTGGCAATAACAATGGGTTTAGATTTAAAAAGAATAGATGAAATTCTTAAAACTTTCTTCAAAGAGTTATTCAGCTTGCAAGACAAAATAGACGAAGAAATGGTTAAAAAAGCAAAAAATTATCTTAATGGAGTAGTAGCTTTAAAAACAGAGAATATTCATAATTTGGCTTTAAAATATGGGGAGATGTTTATGTTAAGGCAGGAGATTATTCCTCCGAAAAAATATTTAGAAAAAATTAGTCAAGTAGATTTAAAAGAAGTAAAAAATTTGTTTGAAAAATTAATTACTCCGGAGCGAACAAGAATGGCAATCATTGGTCCCTTTAAAAAAGAAGAAAAATTTGTTAAAATCTTAAAAGAATCTTCAAGGTAAAAAGGTTTTGTGTTGCGTCTCGTTTATGTATAAAAAATATATATTCAATTAAAATAAATCCATTATTATGGCTCAAGAAAAAACTCAACAATTTGATTTATCTTTAAAAAGCATTTTTCTTCTTTATCTGCCCTTTCTTTTAATTATTGCTTTTTATTATTTCCGTCGTTTAATTTTAATTGGTCTTTTATCAGTAATTATTGCTTCTCTGTTAGACAGGCCGATTAATGCTTTGGAGAAAAAAATAAAAAATCGTTTATTAAGCGTTATTTTGGTTTATCTCTTGCTCTTGGGACTATTAGGTCTTCTAATTTTGTTAGTTTCTCCTTCTTTAAAGAATATTTTCTATGATTTTGTGAATTTGCCTCTCGCCAAAGATTTTTTTCAACATTTTGACATGAGGGTTTTATTGGAAAATAATTCTTTCTCTTTAAGCCAAAATCAAAATATTAGAAATATTTTTAATCAAGCTTTTCAATTTTTGTCTAATGTTATTGGCGGGATGTCATTAGTCCTTCTGTCTTTACTCTTGTCTTTCTTTTTAAATCTTAAAAGGGATACTATTAAAAGGGGAATTAGCCTTTTTTCTCCTAAGAAATATAAAGATTATTTTGTTCGTCTTTGGGAAAATGTTAATGAAAAAGTGTTTGGCTGGTTTACTTCCCAAATTTTTATTAGCCTGTTTGTTGGTTTATTAATTTATGCTACTTTTAAGATTTTAAACTTAGAATACGCAGAATTAATGGCTATTTTAGCAGGAATTTTGGATTTTTTGCCTTATATTGGACCTCTAATTGCCGGATTTCTAGCCTGTGTTGTTGCGTTTCAGCAAAATTTATTTTTGGGTATTACTGTTTTGGGAGTAGTTATTCTCATTCAAGGAATTGAAGCTATTTTTGCTCCTTTCATCCGCTCTCGGGCGATGAAAATTAACCCTTTAGTGCTTTTAATTTCCATTATGATTGGTGAACATATAGCTGGGTTTTTAGGAATTGTTATTGCTATTCCGTTGTCAGTTTGCCTCTTTGATTTCTTGAAAGATTTAGAATCAGGAAAGATTACTTTGTTTTCTGAAGATAATCGAAAAGATGAAATATCTCTTGATTCAGAAAATTAAATTTGGTATAATATTATAATAGCAATAATAGAATTTAAAAAACATTAAAAAAACGGTCGAAAAATTAAATTAATGTCATAAATAAAAACTATGGCTGATTTAATCCCTCGTCGTCTCTTTAATCTTGATCGTTTTTTCTCTGATGAAGGCTGGGATTTGGATCAATATTTTCCAGTGCTGAAAGTTCCTGAACCAGCAGTAGATTTATATGAAACTGATAAAGATGTGGTAGTAGAAGTTTCTGTTCCGGGTTTTGATTTAAAGAATATTGATGTGGCAATTGAAAATCAAAATCTTTATTTAAAAGGTCAAAAACAGCAGGAAGAAGAAAAGAAAGGCAAAGATTATTGGCGTAAAGAAATCAGGTCAGAAAGTTTTGAAAGGATTATTCGTTTACCGGTTGCTATTGATGAAAAGAAGACAGCAGCTACCTTTAAGAATGGTATTTTGAAAATTACTATGCCTAAGATTCAGCCTTCTCAGGAGAAAAAAATTAAAGTCAAGGTTAAAGAAGATAATTAAAGGTCTAAGTTCAAACTCCTAATGGAAAATTGACTTTTTTGGAAAAAAGGAGTATAATTCTTTTCAAGTGAGTGCTAATGGCGAAAAAAGGCAATGCCTTTTCTCGCCGGCTCCAAAGGGCCGCCGACCTAACTTAAAAAGTTAGGTCGGTTTTATTTAATTTTATTCTGATCCATTTTTCTGAGTATTCATTATTGATCATTTCCAAAATTTTGACAAAATTTATTTATCTCTTTATAATATAGTTGCCCGGAGGCTGAGCACTCACTTATTATGGTTTTTTGGAGTCCACCCCTCCGGGCTTTTTTAAGAGTTGTTAGTTGAAATAAAACTAAATAATTGTTAAAATTTAAGAAATAAAAGAAATTTAAAAAATATGGCTAATTTATCTTTTTCTAATCTTTTTGTTCAGTCCTTTGAATGGTATAAAAGAAATTTTTGGCGAATTTTACCCTCTCTTTTACTTTCTGCTTTTTCTTATTGGGCGATTTTTGTTTATTTACAACAAGTATTGCTCCCCAATATTTTAAAATATAATTTTTTTACTGATCCATTATTTTGGATTTTTTGGTTAGGAATTTTTTATCTTTTTTGTTTAGTTTCTCTTTTACTTTTAATTGCTTTAAAAGATGAAAGCAAAGGGATAAAAGCAATTTTTCAAGAAGGCTTTTCTATGATTTTTGCTTTTTGTTTTTTGAATATCATTGTGGCTTTAATTAATGGTTTAGGATTTCTTTTG
>JAKJEG010000090.1 GCA_022705545.1 Patescibacteria group bacterium
TTAGTGCCAGTAGGATGTGAAGTATAAAGACCTAAACGAAGAAGACCGCCAACTTTTAAATTGTTATCTAAATTAAGATTGCCGGCTTTAGTTTGTTCAACTGAGGAAGTATCTAAAGGCGCTGGTAAATCTCCTTGCGGAGGATTAGCGGTTGGTAAAGTCCAGGCAAAAACAGAATTAATAATAAAAAAAAGACTCAGTCCTAAAACAAGGAATGAGACATATAGATAAAGAGACTTTTTCATAATTTTGGATTAATTAATTTTGGATTAATTTAGATAATTATATAATTTTTCCAAAAAAGATGCAAGGGGATTAACAATAACAATAACAATGACAACTAATAACTGGTAAAATTTCCATTTTCTATTTTCTATGAAGTTCATTAACGACTTGCGATGTCGTGAATTCGGCTTCTGATGTTAAAAATTCATTAATCAGCCTAACTCTTTGTTATTGACAAATTTAAATTTTTATATTATAATAAAATTATCTTGAACATTAACAATTAAAAAGAGAGGTGAAGCAATATGTGGTTTAAAATACTTCCTGATGGGAAAGTGGTTATTTGTAGCACCAATCAAACAAAAACTTACCAGGATATTTTTAAAGCGATTGATGGCCTTTATTACACTTTAAATAATTTAATGCAAAAAGAAGGCCGGACAAGAAAAACAGAAGCTATTTTAACTTTGTTGGCTGATATAATCAAGGCAAGAAATTGGGATAGTGAAGAAATAAAAAACGCTATTTTATTTTTAGAAGAGGCTCTAAAAGCAAAAAAAGTATCAGAAATTGAGTCCTTCGTAAACAGGACTTTTATTTGCCTTAGAAGAATCAAAACAATACCAAAAATCGCCACGCTTATTAATTATAACTATTATTCTCCTGAAAATTCAGATCTAACTATAGCAAAAATCAGAATTCAAAATTTAAAAAAAGAACTGGAGGAATGGTTATTAAAACTCTCTTCAACTGAAAAAGTAATACTTAACCAAGAAACAACAAAACCAAAAAACCAAGAAAATAATAAAGTTATCAATAATAATGTTATTAAAGCAAAAAAAATAAAGTTAAATACATTTTTAGTCAAAACTAAAAATATTAAAGGCGAAGACCTATATTTAATAGTGCACGTTAAAAATAATAAAGCCACCATTACTAGCCGTTTTGTTTTAAAAGAAAAATTAAATTATCAAGATTTAGAAATTTCCGAAGAGGATGAAGAAGTAATCAAAGAAGCCATCGAAGCAATTATTGAAAAATAATCATTTCCTAAAAGACACCCCCTTGAAAAAGGGGGTTTTTATTTTAAATCTTATTTTAAATCTTGTTTTTTAATCTTCTTTTAATCGTTTACCGCTATGATATTTCTTATGAATTTCATAAAGTTTTTTATTAGTGACATGAGTATAAATCTGAGTCGCGGCAATGCTTTTATGGCCTAAAAACTCTTGCACCACTCTTAAATCAACTCCTTGACTTAATAAATCAGTGGCAAAAGTATGGCGAAGGGTGTGAGGAGTAATGTTTAATGGTAAACCAGCTTTAATTAGATATTTTTTTAAATTTTTTTCAATAGAGCGGGGAGTAATTCTTTTTTCTTTTTCACCTTTTTTTAGTTGGTGATTGATAAAAAGAGCAGGATCATCATC
>JAKJEG010000091.1 GCA_022705545.1 Patescibacteria group bacterium
AAAAATAGTTGGAGTCAAAATTAAAGTCTGACCGGAAAAATTATTAAATTTATCAAATTGTTTTTGAAAATTAGAAAAATTATTTTCTTGAATTACTATTGGACTTTCTTTAATTTTTTGAAAGGATTGATTGCTCAGATGATCGCTCGTAGCAGATTCTTTTTTCATCAAATTAATTAGCCGGAGAAAATTCGAAGGCAAAACTGTCTTAATCGCTGAAGGCAAAGAACAAAAATAATATTCACTAATAAATTTAGCCAAAGAAATCAAAGAAACCGGAATTATTGGTTGGTCACTAATCACTTCTTTAATTTTTTTCACCGCAAAAGGAGATTTTTTAATTTCATCTTTTAACTCAACAGCAGTTTGACTCTCTAAAACAATTCCCAAACAAGGTTTATTTCTAAAATTAATTCTGACAACAGCACCTAAAGGAAGGGGAGCTGACCAATAATACAAGAAAAAATTACCCACCTTTAAAGGCAGTTTCCTGACTGGTAAGATTTTAAGAACAAACATAATTTGGACATTATTATTTAGTTAACGAATTAACGAGTTAACGAATTAACTAACAACTGACAATAACAATAACAATAACAAAAGCGTGTGGTCTAGGGTTAAAAGGTAACGAAGCCTGTATTGTTTAGGGTTAAGAGTTAATAGGATTTTTTACCCTAAACCTTACCTTTTCACCATACTGACTTTATAACCCTTAAACTCTTTACCTCTAACCAGTTTATTAACGACTGGCGATGTCGTTAATTAAATACTATTTTTCAACAAAATAAATTCTTTAATTGGTTGATATTCGGCGCCTTCTCTTTTTAGAATACTTTCCATCAGCCAAAAACTTTCAACCGGTATTTTGAAATCAACTTTTTGATAAATTTTTTCTCTTGGAGGGATAATTGAATTTTCGTTTTTTAATCTTGCTAAAGTAATATGAGGTATTAATGCTCTTTTTTCCGGAAAAAAATTAATTTTATTTTTCTGTATCTCTTTCTCTAATGCTATTTTTAACTGATTTAAATTTTGATTAAATTCTCCTTTTAGCCAAATTAAACGAGGAAAAAGGGGATTAGGACCATAATCTAATTCTTTTAAAAGAACAGAAAAGGAAGAAAAATTTTTTGCTTGATCATGAGAGATTTTAATTACCTTTCCAATTTCTTCAGAGGTTAAATAGCCTAAAAAAATTAAAGTCAAATGAAATGTTTCTTCTGGTAAAAACCTCCAAGAGTAGTTTTTATCCTTGTTTTGGAGTTCTTTTTGAAGGTCCATAAGCTCCTTTTTTAAGGAAGGAGGCAGAATTATTGCCAGAAAAACCCGTTTTTTCATTATTTTAGCTATTTTACCTTATTTTCTTTAAATTTTCAATCAATATTTAAACATTATTATTTAGTTAACGAATTAACGAGTTAACGAGTTAACGAATTAACTAACAACTGACAATAACAATAACAAAAGCGTGTGGTCTACTATGGTTAAAAGGTAACGAAGCCCGTATCGTTTAGGGTTAAGAGTTAAAAGGATTTTTTACCTTAAACCTTACCTTTTCACCATACTGGCTTTATAACCCTTAAACTCTTTACCCTAACCAGTTCATTAACGACTTGCGATGTCGTTAATTATGTCATTCTGGGCCGAA
>JAKJEG010000092.1 GCA_022705545.1 Patescibacteria group bacterium
AACTTCTTTTTGACTAACTCTAATTTGAGAAAAATTATGACCGCCTTTTATTAAAGAAGGATAATCTTGATAAATGTAAACTCTATATCCTAACTCAGAAAAAATTTTAGCTATCACTATTCCTGAGGCTCGAGATCCTTCTCCGGCTGCTCCTCCTATTAAAATGGAAAAATCTTTTTTGGAGTTTTGAAAAATATTGTTTAATTTAGCCATAAGAAATTTATAATAAAATCATTTTATTAAATACCCTACTCCCTTTTTTACCATTCCAGCGGCATTACCTTCATCAGTATCCAAATGAAGGCATAATTTCCATTTATCACCCACCCTCACCTTAACCTTATTAAAAACTAAGGATCTTTTTCCTTTTATTTCTACGGAAACTATTTCTCCTTGTTTTAAATTTAATCTTTTGGCTTCTTCAGGATTACAATGAATATGTCTTAACATTATAATTATTCCTTTGCTTAACTTAATTTTTCTTTGGGCATTAATCAAGGTTGCTCCCGGCGTGTTTTTAAGGTCACCAGATTCTTTAAAAGGTACTGCTAATCCTAAATAAATTGCGTCAGTTAAAGATAATTCAACTTGAGTTTGTTTGCGAACCGGACCAACTATTCTCACTC
The DNA here is from genome assembly GCA_022705545.1 of Patescibacteria group bacterium. Classification (GTDB taxonomy): domain Bacteria; phylum Patescibacteriota; class Minisyncoccia; order UBA6257; family UBA6257; genus JAKJEG01. The sequence goes on from JAKJEG010000092.1 coordinate 627, forward strand.
CGGAAATTTTCTTTAAACCAACTTGAATATCCAAAGTTTCTTCGGCAGCAAATTGATTAGTGCTTTGAAGTTTTCTTAATATTTTTAATTGATATCCTTTACCAAAAAGAGATTCTAAATCTTTTTGAGACAAATGAATATGCCTCGCAGAAATTTCAACCGGAATTTTTGGATAATTTTTATTCATATTTTGTATTTTTATTTGAATTAACGACATTGGAAGTCAAATTATTGACATCGCAAGTCGTTACTTTGTAACGACTTGCGATGTCCAAACATTGATTGAAAATTTTGTTAGTTGTAAGTTATCAGTTGTTGGTTATTTCGTTGTAAATTGTCATTGTCATTGTTATCGTCATCATCAGTTGTCAGTTGTCAGTTGTTAGTTATTTCAATTCGTTAATTCGTTAACCCGTTAACTAAATAATAATATCCAAACATTGATTGAAAATTGAAAATTGATACTATATATTTATACCAAGTTTTTTAATTTTTTAAAAGGCGAAGATTTCTGAAAGCCGATCAAGAAAAGATCCTTTTTCTTCTCAACCCTCTAAAATACTTGCTTTTCCTTTATTTATATGATATTTTAAACTTAAAGGTCGAAATAATCTAATTAAAAATATGACAAAAGAAGGATTAATTGAGGCCATTGTTAATAAAATTGGCTGTTCCAAAAGAGAAGCTAATGACATTTTAGATACTATCATTGACACTATCACTCAATCATTAAGTCGAGGCGAAGAAGTCACTCTTACTGGTTTTGGTACCTTTACTATTAAAAAAAGAGCGGCAAGAATGGGTGTTAACCCTAAAACCGGTGAAAAAATCCAAATTCCGGCGACCACTGTTCCTAAATTTAGAGCAGGTAAATCTTTAAAGGAAGCAGTCAAATAGAGTTTTAGAGGTTTTTTAAAAAAGAAAGCCCTTAATTAAGGGCTTTCTTTTTTATTTATCTTTTTTAGTATTAATTATTAATCATTTCTCAAATCCTCTTTTTCCAATTTTGTTGA
>JAKJEG010000093.1 GCA_022705545.1 Patescibacteria group bacterium
CCGGTAAAATAAATAAGCTTAATTCATAACCTAAGTATAAAATCAAAGGAATAAAAATTAATAATTTAATTAATAAAGAAAAAATTTTCTCTCTTCTCTCTATTTTTTTTACTAATTTTTTTTCTTTGCTGGAAGAAATCTTTGAATTTTTTTTCTGATTATCATCTGTCTCAATACTTAACTGGCCAATAAGATTTTCAGCTTCGTCCTTTGGAATTCCCAGCGCTTGCGTATATTTCCTGATAATCCCTTTTAAATAAACTGGAGGAAGTTTGGAAAATTCATTTCTTTCTATTTTTTCCAAAACTTCTTTTAAAATTTTTGTTTCTTTACTAATTTCTTCTAATTTTATTCCCTTTTTTTCTCTTAATTCTTTTAAATAAGAACCCAATGAAACATCTTGCATAGTTAATTATCGATTTTTTCTAAAACCGGTTCCAGCAGGAATGAGTCGACCAATAATAACATTTTCCTTTAATCCTTCTAAATAATCAATCTGACCTTTTAAAGAGGCCTCAATTAAACCCCGAGGCGTTTCCTGAAAAGAAACCGCCGAAAGAAAACTTTCTGAACTCAAGGCGACTTTTTTAATTCCCATTAATGTTTCTTCGCCTTTTGGCGGCGTCATCTTTAAAGATTTTAATCTTTCTACCTCTTTAAAAAATCTCTTTTTTGAAACTATTTCTTCCTCAATAAAATCGCTATCTCCTCTTTCTACTATTCTTATTCGAGAAAACATCTGTTTAATGATCACTTCAAAATGTTTATCATTAATATCTTCACCGGCAATATTATAAACTTTTTTCACTTCCTTCATAATATATTGCTGGGTTGCTTCTCGGCCAAGAACTTTAAACAATTTCTTAAGATTTAAACTGCCTTCACATAATTGGTCGCCTTTTTTGACTTGATCGCCTTTTTTTACCCACAAAGTCACAATTTCTGGAACAGCGTATTCAAAATATTCCTTTTTTCTTTTGCTTTTCCCCTCTTTAACCTGCGGCTCAATCTTTTCCGGTTTAATTCTAATAATTTTTTGACGATTATTTTTTTCAATTTCTACTACCTCACCATCAACCTCAGAAATTGGTGCTTCTCCTTTTGGTGCCCGAACCTCAAATAATTCTTCAACTCTTGGTAAACCTTGAGTAATATCAATAGCTCGCGCTACTCCGCCAGAATGAAAAGTTCTTAAGGTTAATTGAGTTCCCGGCTCACCAATTGATTGAGCGCCAACAACGCCAACTGCTTCCCCTAAATCGATTAATTTTCGCCAACTCAAATCCATGCCATAACATTTTTGGCAAACACTGTCTAAACTTTCACAAGTTAACGGAGATCTTATTTCCACTGATTCAATTTCGCTAGCAGCAATTTCCTTGGCTATTTTTTTGGTTACTAAATCACCTTTTTTAGCAATAATCTTACCCTTTTCATCAACGGCATTTTCAGCTAAAATCCGGCCATAGATTTTTTTAATAAAATCTTCTCCTTCTTCTTCAGCTTTTTTCTTGGAAACAGTAACTCCTTTTTTTGTTCCGCAGTCCTCTTCTCTTATAATAATTGATTGAGAAACATCAACTAATTTTCTGGTTAAATAACCGGCAAAAGAAGTTTTTAAAGCAGTATCAG
>JAKJEG010000094.1 GCA_022705545.1 Patescibacteria group bacterium
GGTATAAAAATAAAAACCCCCAGCAAATTGAAGCAGAAAAGGAACATCAAATTGGAGAAAAATTAGAAGCAACCAAAACTGTCATTTTGAATAAATTTATGGGAGATCGTTTTTATGTTATGAGAACAAACCGCTATGATGATGTTTTTAATAAGGTTGACAATGTCATTATGGATAAAAAGAACGGTGAAATAGTCTGCGCCTTTGATGAAGTAGCGGATATTAAAGACAAAAGGTTTTACGAAAAAAGAGACAAAGTCCTTGCAAGAAATCAAAAAGGAGTCCAGTTAAAATATGGACTAAAAATGGAAAATCAAGAGATCTTGCCTTCTCCGGTCAAAAAATTGCCAATATTCTATATTGCTTTACCCCAAAAATATCTTGATAAGTGTTTAAACACTTTAATCCCTAACCTTGATACCAAAACCGAGGAAGAAAAAATGTTTTTTAACTATACTTTAATGGTCATTGACCACGAAATTCAAACTTTAAATAAAAGCGATTGGGAAATAGATGATTTAGTTTTAGAAAAAATAGAAAATTTTTCTCAGACCATCAAAAACTACGAAAAAATTAATGATCTTAAAAAACCAAAAAATTAGTTTTCATCTAAATTTCTTTTAATGTTTCTATTCCAAGAAGATTAAAGCCATTAGTGAAAACTTCTAAACATACTTCAATTAGATAAAGACGGAAATTTCTTTTTTCAAGGTTTTCTTCCTGCAAAACCGGCGTTGTTTCATAATACTGATTTAATAAATCAGCCAAAGATAAAAGATAATTAGCCAAAATATTAGGAGCGTAATTGCGAACTGAAGAAATAATAATATCCGGCCAGTCAATTATTTTTTTTATAATATCTTTTTCTAAAGAGTTAACTTCGATTTTTTGATTTCTTTTTTGAAAATCCTTGATAAAGTTTCGGGATAATTTTGATTTAGCTAAAATTTTAGAAAAACGAGCAAAGGTATATTGTAAGTAGACGCTACTATCACCTTGAAAACTCATCATTCTTTCCCAATCAAAAATAATATCGTTTAAACGATAAGTTTTAAGATTATTAAATTTCAACGAAGAAATCGCAATTTTCTCAGCAATTTTTTGTTTCTTTTCTTTTGACCAAGCCGGTTGTTTTTTATTAAGAATTTTTAACGCTTCAATAATGGCTTTATCTATTAACTCTTTTAAAGGAATTAATTCGCCTTCACGGGTGGAAAATTTTTCTTTTTTTTCATTAAGGACTAAACCGAATTTCACGTGGACTAATTTTACTTTATTTTTTCTAATCTTTTGAAAAACCGCAAATAGCTGCCGAAAATGTAAGTCCTGTTCATTACCCACCACATAAAGAATCATCTTTGGCTGATATTTATCTACCCGATAAATTAAAGCGCATAAATCTCTGGTTAGATAAAGACCAGCTTCATCGCTTTTTAAAATTAACGCTGGCGGCAAGTTAAATTCTTTTAAATCAATGATTAATGCTCCCTCGCTTTCTTGAACTATTTTTTTCTTTTTCAATTCTTCAATAATTTTTTCTTGATCCTGATAGAAAAAACTTTCTCCCTTAATCACATCAAATTTTATTTTAAAAAGACGATAAATCTTTTGAAATTCTTTTGACGATTCT
>JAKJEG010000095.1 GCA_022705545.1 Patescibacteria group bacterium
GAAAATTGATTAATGCTGATTTATTAAATTGATCTTTAGGAATAAAAAATAGTTTTTTATTTCCTTGTTCGGCGCCAATTTTACGGAAATGGTAAGCTAAGGCGTAAGGATTATAAAAAGAAGACCAGCCCTTATTTTTTAAGCGCCAAGCAAGATCAATATCTTCTTTATAAGCGAAAAAATCTTCATCAAAATATTCACCTTTGTATTTTATATCTTCTAATGCCTCTCTTTTGTAAATAACCGCTGCCCCGTTAATGCCAAAAACTTTTTTTTCTTTATTATATTGCCCATTATCTATTTCTCCCTGCCCCCGGTCAAAAAAACGGAGCCCCTTGCTTATTTCCAAACCACAGCTATCAATTATTTGACTGAATTCTGGAAATTTACCCGAAAAAGAATCCTTAAATCTTGCTTTTAATAATTTTCCCCCTACTGCTCCGGCATTTTTATACTTAACCATTGTTTTCATCATCTCCTTAATAAAATTTTTGTCTAAAATAATGTCCGGATTAAGAATTAAAACATAAGGAGAGGTGCTTAATTTAATTCCTTGATTATTTGCTTTAGCATAACCAAAATTTTTTCTATTTTGAAAAACAGGAACATTCGGCCAACATTCTTTTAAATAAGACATTGTTCCATCAGTTGAACCATTGTCTATAATTAACCAAGAAAATTCCTTAAAAGTTTGCTCTTTTAAAGAATTAAGAAGAAATGGCAAAAATCTAAGACTTTGATAAGTCACTATTTGGACAGCAACGGACGCCATAAATAAAAACTAAAACTAAATAAATAACGCCCAACGAATGGAAAATAAACGGTCCGGTTAAACTGCTTATCAGTAAACTCAAAACACCAGTTATCAATCCCCAAAAAAATATTTCCTTTTCTTTGTTTTCTTTTCGAGATTTTATTAATAAATAAAATATTTCTCCCAAAACCAAAAAGAAAGAAATTAATCCCAAAAAACCAAGTTCCAACCACATTTCTAAAAATCCCCAATCAAGATGATAAGTCGTTTTAAGATTGTTTTCTACCGGGTCAAAATAAGAAACTTCCGCTCCCAAACCTCGACCAAAAATCGGATATTCGGCTATATTTTCCAATAAATTCGGCAAAATTCTTAAACGAGTCAAAGCGCTTAGTTCTTCTTCAGGATTAACCGTTGTTTTAAGCCGGTCACCGAAAAAATCTAAACCAAATGATTGCCCCTTACTCGTTAAAAAATAAATAACACCAAATTCTAAAACCAATAAAATAAATATTAAAAAACTTATTTTTAAATTTTTCTTAATTGGTTTTCTTAATCCGAGAACTAAAAGGCCAATTAAAAAACCCAGCCAATAAATACGAGAAAAATTTACCAAAAAAGGGAAACTCAACGCGACCATTAACGGAATAGTCCATTTCCTATATTTTTTTTGAGAATACAAACTAATTAACAGGAGAAAAATAGATGGGATTAAGAGATGAGCAGGGGTAACTATTCGAAAAAAATTGTCATTCATCGCCGTAGCTTTACCTGTGGCTATGTTTCTCCACCACCAATAAAAAACATCATGCACTTCAACAATTCCTTGACTAAAAAAAATAAAAATAATTAAAGTTAAAAAAGA
>JAKJEG010000012.1 GCA_022705545.1 Patescibacteria group bacterium
TATAAGATTGCTTCGCTTCGCTCGCAATGACAAAAAATGTTATTCCTTAATTTCATCTGGCGGAAGATTGTAATAATTAATTAAAAACTGTTCTATTTCTCGAAAACCTAAAGTGACGGTATAAGAAGCAGCCCCCGGATTATTGTGAGGTTTTTCAATTCTTACCAAAGCAACAAAACGAGGTTTAGAAGCAGGAAAAATACCCATAAAAGTATGATTTTCTTCATCAGTATAACCGCCATGAGAACCATAAATAAAAGAAGTGCCGGTTTTTCCTGCTAAACTATAGCCTTTAACCTTAGCATTACCACCAAAACCATTATCAATAACACTCTGAAGCATTTTTATCAAAATATCAGCAGTTTCTTTTTTAATCACTTGAATATTTTCCGAGGTAAAACTTATGGGAATTTCTTGACCCTCAGGAGTAATTATTTTTTCGGCTAAATAAGGATTAAGGCTCTTTCCTTCGTTAGCAATCGTGGCATAAGCCGTTACTAATCTAATAGGAGTTAAGCTAATGCCAACACCATAAGAAGCAGTCGCAAAGTAAGTAGGATTAACTTTTGGGTATTCCAAATTTGATAGATCGCCAACTATTTCATTAGGCAAATCAATGCCAGTTGGTTCAGTAAAACCAAAATTTTTAAAATAAGTTCTTAAAAGATTATTCCCTAACTGATTAGCCACAAAAATTGCGCCAGTATTAATTGATCTTTCCAAAACCTTGTACATATTCACTTCTCCATTAACCTCATTGTTGTAGTTGACGATTCTATATCCTCCAACTTCATAATAACCTTTATCAACATAAGTTGTCTCAGGGGTAACTTTGCCGCTATCCAAACCAGCAGCCATCGTAATTGGTTTGACTACGGAGCCGGGTTCATATCTTTCTTGAGTAACAGGATTTAGAAATAAAGAATAATCTTTTATTTTTTGATATTCATTAAGATTAAAAGAAGGATAATTGGCCAAAGCGATAATTTTCCCAGAAGGTACTTCCATTATTACGATGCTGCTGCTTTCTGCTTCTCTTCCTTTCACTAATCCTTCAGCTGCTTTTTCTGCTGCTTCTTGAATATTTTTATCAATACTCACAACAATATCAGAACCATCTTTTAATTCTTTTTCTTTAGACAAAAGGGAGCGGATTAATCGTCCAACAGCATCCTTTGGACCAACAAAAACTCCTTCTTCTCCGGAAAGAATCTTATCATAATAAGCCTCCAAGCCATACTGACCTTGAAGTTTACCGTCTTCGGTTTCAGAAACAAAACCAATCGTCTGACTGGCTAAACTTTGAAAAGGATAATAACGGCAACTTCTTTCCTCAAAATACACTCCTTTTAAATTTAAATCTTTAATTTTCTGAATTAATTTTTCGTCTTCAATATTTTTAGCTATTGGTTCATAAGGATCATTAATTTTTGAAGCTCGTTGAAAAATTTCTTCTTTGGGTAAAGAAAAATCCTTTAAACCCTGAAGGTTCGAATAAAGAGCATTAGTAATTTCTTGGGGATTTTCTATCTCTTTAGGATTAAGATAAAGCAAATAACAAGGCCGATTGGTAGCAACCGGAATAAGAGTACCATTTTTATCTTGAAAATAAATTATTCCTCGTTTTGGCGGCAAAACTCGGGTAGTCATTCGACTATTTTCTGCTGCCTCAGCAAATTGTTCATGGTTAACTATCTGAATTTGATATAAACGATAAATTAAACCCAATAAAATAAATAAAAAAGAAAAATAAACTAAATAAATTCTTTTATTAAAAGTTTTTTCCTCCGCAAAAAAACTATTTTTATTTCTTGAAATGTTGTTATTAATTATTCTTTTTTTCATTTTAAATGTTTGGACATCGCAAGTCAATTAACGACTTGCGATGTCGTTAATTCTACCCTAATTTGAAGAAATCTTAACGGGGCTTAATGGTTAAAAGCAACATCACCATTTTCTCCGTTTGTATCCTTCAAACTTAAGTAAGAAAGATTTTCCACTTTAACAAAATGATTTTCTTCTATCCATTTTTTAATTTCTTCTTCGCTTAAATCCCCTAATAACTGCTCTTTTAATTGAACCGTTTCTTTTTCTAAAGAATCAATATCCTTTTTGATTTTATAAATCTGATAATCATAGGCAATATTTTGACTATAAATGGTTAACCAAGAAAAGAAAATTAAAATAAAAGGCAAAGTAGCAAAAATAGCCGTTTTGACAAAACCGCTCAACTGAAAATTATGAGAATTTGATTTTAAGACAAGAAAGCTGGAAAATCTTTTAAAAAAAAGGTTAGCCCGTGACTGTTTTTTTGTTTTTTTAATTTTAACGGGATAGTAAGTAGGATAATATTTGTTTTGAGTTTTTGGTTGATAAATAACCGTAAGCATAATAAATAAATTTTAAATTTTCAATTAATGTCGTTAATAGATCTTTTGTCACTTTACTTCTTAAAATGACAAAAGAGAGTTATTATGAGAACACTACGCCCTTTTTTATTGCTCTTAGTTTTGCTGAATGAGAACGAGGATTTTTTTGGATTTCTTCTTCCGTCGGAATAATTGGTTTTTTGGTTAACATTACTCCCTCGTTATTTTTAACTTTTTCTTTGAAAAAATTCTTAACTATTCTGTCTTCTAAAGAATGAAAGGTAATGACCACTATTCTTCCTCCCTCAGCTAAAATTTCAAACGAATCTTTTAAGGCCTGAGAAAAATTATTTAATTCATCATTAACAGCAATTCTTAAAGATTGAAAAGTCCGAGTGGCAAAATGAATTCGATGATGTTCATAATTTCTTGGTAAAGTTCTTTTTAAAATTTCAACTAATTGACCGGTTGTTTTAATTTTTTCTTTTTTTCTCGCCTCAACTATTGCCTTAGCTATTCTTTGGCTATATCTTTCTTCGCCGTATTCTCTAATAATTCTTTCGATATCTTTTAATGGCCAGTAATTTATGATTTCAAAAGCAGTTAATCCTTGAGATGGATTAAATCTCATATCCAAAATTTCATCACCCTGATAGCTAAACCCTCTTAAAGCAGAATCAAAATGATAAGAACAAACACCTAAATCAAATAAAATGCCATTAACAGGATAAAATTGATTTTTTTGAACGATTTCTTTTATTCGGGAATAAGAATCATTAACTAAAATTAATCTTTTCTTTTCCTGCTCAGAAAAATCTTTCAAGATATCTTTTAAAAAAATATTGTAGACAGCAGGATCAATTTCTATTCCCAATAATTTTCCTTTCGGCCAATTTTTTTCTAAAATCGCTTTACCATGCCCTCCAAAACCAAAAGTCGCATCAATAAAATTTTCCTTTGGCTTAGGATTTAAATAATCAATCGTTTCTTTTAAAAGAACTGGTTGGTGAAAAATCTTTTCTTTCTTCATTTTAAATTCCTAATTGGGAAAGTTTTTCCGCAATCTCTGAAGACTCTCTTTCGGTTTTATTTTTATAAGTATTCCAATTGTCCTCATCCCAAATTTCTAATCGATCGTAAACACCAACTAAAACTATTTTCTTTTTTAAATCAGCATAATTTCTTAAATAATCAGGAATCAATATTCTTCCCTGACCATCAATGGCAACTTCCATTGCTCCCGCTAACATCAAACGAGCAAAAGCCCGGGAATTAGCTTGAGAAAGAGGTAAATTTTTTATTTTTTCGGCTAACTGCTCCCAATCTTTTTTTTCGTATAAAAATAAACAGCTATCTAACCCTCGAGTAATAATTAAGGTCTCGCCAACCTGATTGCGGATTTTTGAAGGAATAGCCATTCTTCCTTTAGCATCTAAATTGTAATAATATTCGCCAATAAACATTTTAGTTATCCACAATTATCCTTAGTTTTCCCCACTTTTATCCACATTGCTCCACCTATCCCCATTTTACTTCATTTGGAACCCATAAGTCAAGAGAAAAAACCCATTGATCCTAATAAAAAATCTTCTTTTAAAAGAAGATTTTTTGCTTGAATAAAGGCATAAAACACTTATTAAATTTTCTTAAAATCTTTATCCACGACTTATCCACAAATTCTTATTGTAAGACAACAAGAATGATCAATTTTCAATTTTCAATCAATTTTGAAATGTTAAAATTTTAAATGCTTAATAATCAATAATTAATAAGAAGATTTTAATTTTAAGATGTAGATTTGAGATTTGATTTTTGAGATTTGAGATATTTCCAACGACTTGTGATATCGTGAATCCAATTTTTAATAATCAATAATTATTAATCAATAATCAATAACCAATGATAAAATTTTAATTTTGAAATGTAATAAAAAAAAGGGACAGCTTTAAAGCTGTCCCTGTAAATTTAAACTTTTGAATAATCTGAATAATCTTTTTGCCAAATTTCTGCAGATCTTTCTTTCCACTCTTGAGCATATTTATCAACCATTTCTTCAACTTCTTTTTTAAAAATAGAGGGGACACAAGTTGGCATAGCTTTTGTTTCGTCTACTATTTCTTTAAGTAAACCTCGGTGATCTATTACAATACATGGTCGTAATAAATTAGGAGTTTTTTCATCCGAATCTTTATATGGTTGTTTACTCCGAATGACTTTAAACAAAGGTGAATTCAAAATTTCTATTAATGATTTTTCTTTAACATTATATCCCGGCTGGCTAAAATGAACAAAAACGCAAGGTTCAACATCACCATCTGCATTAATGTGGCAATAGCGACTGGCAGCTATACACCCATCCACTAAGCCTCCGTCATTCCAAAAATCCCAAATTTGAACGGGAAATTTAGTACGCCAACGCCGAATAACTTCGTATCTTTTTTCTCTTTGCTGAGGAGTAGGAATTAATTCTAGATTCGGATCTTCGTCAATTGGCATATATTGAAATATCCAGCCAAGATATGCTCCTCTCTTAATCATTTCCTCAATAAACCTGTCTGAGTAGAAAATATGATTGTTTAATCTAGTGTGGGTAAAAGAAAAACCAAAAGGAATGCCATTATCTTTCAAATACTCCATTGTCTCGGTTATTTTTCGATATGTTCCTTTACCGCGTCGATTATCGGTTTCTTCTTCAAATCCCTCTATAGAGATTAAAGGAATAATATTACCGGTTTCCAATAAAAGATCCTTTGGCTCTTTCAAAATTTCGTTACGAGTCAATAAACGATTCGGGTGCAACAATAACCCATTAGTAAAAACATGAAAAACTGAATCTTTGTGTCTTTCAGCAATGTCAATTAATGGAGAATATAAAAACGGTTCTCCGCCAGAAATTATAAATAAATAAACACCCATTTCATTAGCTTCTCGAATAACTTTTTCTACTATTTCTTCTTCTAAATCTGCTTTCTGATAGGAATTAGCATAGCAACCAACGCAATTAAGATTACACCTCATTGTCGGAGAAATAGTAATAAACGTTGGCGGATAAAAACCAGTTTGTTGTTCAAAGGTTTTTCTTTTATTTAATCCCCAGATTATTTGATTCACAATTAAATTGCTAATTAATCTAAAATATTTTTTGTTGACCTTTTGTAAAACCATCAGAGCTTCATCAGCCCAAACAACCCCATTCCTTATTTTTTCTCTGGCTTCTTTTAAAGCTTTTTTATAAGCTTTATCCTTGACCACTATTTGTAAAATATAGGTATAATACATCAATCCTCTTTTAGCAATCCGTCTCGAGCACAACAAACCAAAATAGATTACTGTAGATAGAAACCACTTTTCCAATACCAAAATAATTTTTTTCAATTTTTCTCACTCCTTTTTAGAATTTCTTGGCAATTTTTAAGGTGCTTTTAATATGAATTTATATCACATTCTTAGGATTTTTTCAACTTGATGGACATGAATTCTATTCCAAAGGGCAACATTTTTATTTTTCATTGAGAGCGAACGTAGTGAGCGTGGCAATCTCATAACAATCTCAAATCTCAAAAATAAATACATCTTAAATTGACAGCAAAGCTGTCATCCTGAGGAGCGTTAGCGACGAAGGATCTCTGGACTTGTTTCAGAAATCTTATTCAGAAACTTTATTCTTCATTTCTCGCATTCGCGAGAGATTCTTCGGCCTTCAGCCTCAGAATGACAGGAAGAGAGACATCCCCGAGAGATTCTTCGGCCTTTGGCCTCAGAATGACCAAAAAGTTATTAGAAGAGAATTATGGAAGCTGAACTTCTATAGATTGAACATTTAAGCATAACTCGTTAACCCGTTAATTCGTTAATTCAACTGACAAGGTACTTTATTCTGATGGCTTCATTTTCTACATAAAATTGAATTGGTTTTAAGGATTCAACCTTTTCCGACAGAATTAGATTAGCCAAAGGATCTTTAATAAATCTTCGAATAACCGAATTCAATGGTCTTGCTCCCAATAATTGATTATAGCCTAATTGAGCTAATTTTTCATAAACAGCTTCTTCAAACTCTATTTTTAGGCCTTGATTTTCAAAAATCTGCTCTTTAAATTGTTGAAGTTTAATTTTGGCTATTTCTACTAAATGCTGATGGTTTAAGGGCTGAAAAATAACTATTTCATCAAAGCGATTTAATAATTCTGGTTTAAAATAATCTAATAAAGCTTTTTTAAAATTTTCTTTAATGATTTCAAAATCAGTATTTTTCTCTAACTGGTCTTTAAGATAATCAGAACGGGCATTAGAAGTAGCAATAATAATGGTATTAGTAAAATCAATAGTCTGGCCATAATTATCAGTGAGACGACCTTCATCAAAAACTTGCAAGAATAAATCCAAAACTTTAAAATGGGCTTTTTCAAATTCATCAAGAAGAATTAAAGAATAAGGTTTTTTTCTAACTGCTTCGGTTAATTCTCCTTGAGTTTCTCTTTCTGGATCGCCAATAAACCGAAAAATACTTTTTGCTTCCTGATATTCACTCATATCAAATCGAATCATTAATTTTTCATTGCCAAAATAAATTTTAGCTAATGTTTTTGCGAGTTCGGTTTTTCCTACTCCGGTTGGACCAACAAACAAAAATACGCCGATTGGTTTTTTACCCTCTGTTAAACCAGCTCGATACTGTCTTAAATAAGAAGCCACTGTTTTCACTGCTTCTTCTTGATTAACAATAAACTGATGAATTAATTCTTCAAGATTCAAAAGTTTATCTTTTTCTTCTTCCGAAGTAATTTCCAAAGGAATTTCCGTTTTTTCGGTAACTAAATTCATAATATCTTCTTCTACCAAAACTGTTTTTCCTTCATTTTTTACTCCCATTATTACTTCCGTTAATAGGTGTTCAGCCGCTGATGGTAAAGGTTCGTCAAAAAATCTTTTAGCTAAAATCACCGCTCTTTTAATAGCTCGATACTGAATAGAAATTTTATTTTTTCTCTCCCATTCAAAAGAACGAAAAACCAAAATCTCAATTGCCTCTCTTTGACTAACTTCTTTCACAGGGATAATAGAAAAATTTCCTTTAATTAAAGAATCCTGCTCTAAATATTGCTGATATTCTTTACTAGGGCTATCAGCAATAATTTTTATCCACGGAGAGTCAAAAATTGGTAAGAAGGCATCAAGCATCGAAAAACCGGATTCTTGCGCTAATGATTTAAACTGATAAAAATCCTTGAGATAAAGAATAATATCCCGATTAACTAATACCTCCTCAACGATTTGTTTCAATAAATTGGCAAGATTCAAAAAGTCTTTTTTCCCGCTCATCAAAGAAGATAAAGAAAGAGAAACTAAACGATTGTTTCTTAACTCTTTTGGCACCTTGTCTCGAATAATGTTATAGGCAAGATAAGAAACAATTGTTTCTTTGCCGATTTCTTCTGGACCAATAAGTAAAGCATTTCTTTTTCCTTCCCGGCAAAGAATATTAACTAAATTACTATATTCCTGATTATGACCAATCATTACTCCTATTTTTAAAAATAAAGCCAATTCGGTAAAATCTACT
>JAKJEG010000096.1 GCA_022705545.1 Patescibacteria group bacterium
TATTAGGTTTAAGCTAAATTTAATTAACGACATCGCAAGTCGTTAATGAACTGGTTAGGGTAAAGAGTTTAAGGGTTAAGAAGCCAGTATGGTGAAAAGGGCAGGGTCTAGGGTAAAAAATCCTTTTAACTCTTAACCCTAAACAATACAGGCTTCATTACCTTTCAACTCTAAACCATACCCATTTTATTTTGGTTGTTAGTTATTGGTTGTTAGTTATTTCAATTCGTTAACCCGTTAATTCGTTAATTCGTTAACTTAATTGGCGATGTCCAAATATTTGAAAATTTAAAATTCTTGTTGTTTAATTATTTATGGTATATTGCTATAATATTATGGTGTGAAATTCTTAAAAATAAGTAAAAATTAATTATGTTTGAACAAATCCCCCAGCAAAATACAAATCGTCAAAACAAAATTGAGAAAAAAATCGAAGAAACAGAATCAGAACAAAAAGAAAAACCCTCAGAACAATTAACAAAACTTTTAGAAATAATCAGCGACGACTTAGGGAAAGAAGGCCTTCCAGTTGATAAAAAAGCCCGATTAGATTCTAAATTTTTTGAAAAAGTTTATAGCCAAAAAGAAATTGAAGGGGATCAGAAAAAAATAGAGGAGTTGGAAAAACAATGGTATAAAAATAAAAACCCCCAGCAAATTGAAGCAGAAAAGGAACATCAAATTGGAGAAAAATTAGAAGCAACCAAAACCGTCATTTTGAATAAATTTATGGGGGACCGTTTTTATGTTATGAGAACAAACCGCTATGATGATGTTTTTAATAAGGTTGATAATGTCATTATGGATAAAAAGAACGGTGAAATAGTCTGCGCCTTTGATGAAGTAGCAGATATTAAAGACAAAAGGTTTTACGAAAAAAGAGACAAAGTCCTTGCGAGAAACCAAAAAGGAGTCCAGCTAAAATATGGACTAAAAATGGAAAATCAGGAAATCTTGCCTTCTCCGGTCAAAAAATTACCAATATTTTATATTGCTTTACCTCAAAAATATCTTGATAAGTGCTTAAACGCTTTAATCCCTAACCTTGATACCAAAACCGAGGAAGAAAAAATGTTTTTTAACTATACTTTAATGGTCATTGACCACGAAATTCAAACTTTAAATAAAAGTGATTGGGAAATAGATGATTCAGTTTTAGAAAAAATAGAAAATTTTTCTCAGACCATCAAAAACTACGAAAAAATTAATGATCTTAAAAAACCAAAAAATTAGTTTTCATCTAAATTTCTTTTAATGTTTCTATCCCAAGAAGATTAAAGCCATTAGTGAAAACTTCTAAACATATTTCAATCAGATAAAGACGGAAGTGCCTTTGTTCAAGATTTTCTTCCTGCAAAACCGGCGTTGTTTCGTAATACTGATTTAATAAATCAGCCAAAGACAAAAGATAATTAGCTAAAATATTAGGAGCGTAATTGCGAACTGAAGAAATAATAATATCCGGCCAATCAATTATTTTTTTTATAATATCTTTTTCTAAAGAGTTAACTTCGATTTTTTGATTTCTTTTTTGAAAATCCTTGATAAAGTTTCGGGATAATTTTGATTTAGCTAAAATTTTAGA
>JAKJEG010000097.1 GCA_022705545.1 Patescibacteria group bacterium
ATTCTCTATTTGATCTCGGTATTTAATATTCAACCGCCGAGCTTGATAATCAGTACAATTAGAAGTTGAATGAGTTTCTCGATATTGCCCTTCACCATTATTCTGACCCGGTAACCAAGCCTCAATATCATATTTAGCTGCTGCCGGATCACCTAAATCTCCTGTACAGATTTGTAATACTCGATAAGGAATACCTAAATTTTGCATTAATTCTTCTTCTATTGATAATAAAAGTTCATGTTCTTTAAAACTTTCTTCTGGTTTGGAGAAAATAAACATTTCTATTTTATCAAATTGATGGACTCGAAAAATTCCCTTAGTGTCTTTTCCATAAGAACCAGCCTCCCTTCGAAAACAAGAAGAAAAACCAACATACCTTAAAGGTAAATCTTCTATTTTTAAAGTTTCATTCATATGCATTGGCCCTAAGATTTGTTCAGCAGTGCCAATTAAATATAGATCATCTTTTTCTAAATGATAAACTTCTTCTGCCCCTCGATCTAAATATCCCATCGCCCAAAAAGGCTCTGGTTTAATAAGAACTGGAGGGATAATGGGAACAAAACCTTTTTTTATAATTTTCTCAAAAGCAAATTGAATTAAAGCTAATTCTAATAAGGCGGCTTCTCTTTTTAGAAACCCAAATCTTGCTCCTGAAGTTTTTGCCGCTCTTTCGGTATCAATAATATCCAGCTGTTGAGCAATAGTAAAATAATCTTTAGGCGCAAATTTAAAGCTCGGTTTCTTTCCTACTTCCCTTAAAACAACACTATCTTTTTCATCTTTGCCTACCGGCCAATTTTCCAGCGGTAAATTAGGAATTAAAGCCCATGCCTTTTTCCACTTGACCTCTATATCTTCTAATTCCTTTTCTTTTATATTAATTGCTTCTTTTAATTCCTTTAATAAATCAAGAATTTTTTCTTTTTCTGATTTTTCTTCTAATAGTTTATTTTGGGCAATATTTCTTTTTGCCCGTAAATCTTCTACTGTTTTCAATAAAGCAGTTCTTTGCTCATCAAGGCGTAAAAAATTATCTAAAACCTCGGGATTAACATTCTTTTTTAATAATCCCTCTTTAACTTTTTCTTGATTATTTCTAATAAACTTTAAATCAAGCATATTTAAAATTAAAATTAAGTTTTTTTATTTTTTTTATTTTTTTTATTTTTTAAATTTTTATTTTTTTAATTTTCTTCTTCATTTTTTGGTTTCATAAATGGAAAAAGAATTACCTCTTTTAAAGATGGCGCTTCAGTCAGAATTGCTACTAACCGATCAATTCCTATGCCTAAACCAGCGGCTGGTGGCATTCCGTACTCTAAAGCCAAAAGAAAATCAGTATCTCGAGGATGAGCCTCTAAATCTCCCTTTTTTCTATTTTGCTCCTGCCGATCAAATCTCTCTCTCTGATCTAAAGGATCATTCAATTCGGAAAAGCCATTAACTAATTCCCAACCATTAATAATCAGCTGGAATCGACTGGTTAAATCAGGATTATCGCTTTTTTTCTTAGCTAGCGGCGAAAGAATTACTGGCTGGTCAATAATAAACGTGGGTTTTTTGATTTCC
>JAKJEG010000013.1 GCA_022705545.1 Patescibacteria group bacterium
AATTTTAAAGCAAAAATAAGAAAAAGGTAGAAGAATTAAATACCAAACAATTGTTTTTTTGAAAGGCATAGATATCATTTATTAATAAAAAAAACGATAGAAAATGATTCAATAGTCAGACAATTATAACATTTTAAAAAACAGAGACAAAATTATTTTTTTGATATCTAATTTTCTTAGAAATCTTTAAATTCCGTGTCAAGCCATTTAATCAGGCAAGCGAAATGGGTCAGGTTGTCTGGTTGTCTGACGAAAAAGTAAGTGAATTTTGTTTAATTAGTTTTACTTAGGATTAAGACAACAATTAAGAAATGTTGTTTTTTCTCTTTACAAGAAAAAGAAAAAAAGGTAAAATAGAAGGAAATTTAATTGAAAGACATCCCCCCTAGGATTAACCAACCGAGGGGTATTAATCATTGAAAAATATGGGAATTTTTAAACTCAATTCTCAATTTCAGGTTGCTGGTGATCAGCAACAAGCAATTGAAAAATTAGTTGAAGGATTAAAAAAGGGTTATCGTTTTCAAACTCTTTTAGGAATTACTGGGAGTGGAAAAACCTTTACAATGGCTAATGTTATTAGTCATTTTAATAAACCGGTTTTAGTGATTGCTCCTAATAAAACTTTGGCAGCCCAGCTTTACCGGGAATACAAAAATTTTTTTCCAGAGAATTCAGTAAACTATTTTGTTTCTTATTACGATTATTATCAGCCAGAGGCTTATTTACCAATTACTGATACTTATATTGGCAAAGAGGCTTTAATTAATGAAGAAATAGATCGTCTTCGCCACCAATCTACTTCTGCTCTTTTGAGCCGAAGAGATGTTATTATTGTGGCCTCGGTTTCCTGCATTTATAATTTAGGTGTTCCTTTAAATTATTTGCAAAGCGCTCTTTATTTAGAGAAAGGAAAATTAATTACCCGAGGAGATCTTTTAAGGCAGTTAGTAAAAATTCAGTTTGAAAGAACCAATGGTGAATTAAAAAGAGGCACCTTTCGGGTAAGGGGAGATAATTTTGAAATTTTACCAGCCTCAGGAGAAGCTATTTATTTTATTAAAATTAAGGATCAGGAAATTACGGAAATTGCTCTCTTAGAACCAACTTCTAAAAAAATATTGGAAGAATTAAAGGAAATTGTAATTTTTCCTCCAAAGCACTTTGTCAGCTTTGCTCCTCAGCGAGAACAAGCCATCAAAGAGATAGAAAAAGAATTAAAAGAAAGAGTGGATTTTTTCCGAAAGCAGGGAAAAGAATTGGAAGCAGAAAGATTATTGCGCCGGACAACTTACGATTTAGAAATGTTAAGAACTATTGGCTATTGTCACGGAATAGAAAATTATTCCAGATATTTAACCGGCAAACTGGCTGGAGAGCCGCCTGATACTTTATTATCTTATTTTCCAAAAGATTTTTTGACTATTATTGATGAATCTCATATCACTTTGCCTCAAATTCGAGGCATGTCCGAAGGAGATCGTTCTCGAAAAAGCATCTTAATAGAATATGGTTGGCGTTTGCCTTCGGCTTTAGATAATCGCCCTTTAACTTTTGATGAATTTTTAGAAAGAGTAAATCAGGTCATTTTTACTTCAGCGACCCCTTCTCAAGAAGAAAAACAAATGTCTTCTCAGATTGTAGAGCAACTTATCCGGCCAACCGGTATCGTTGACCCAGAAATCGAAGTGAGACCTGTTTTTGATGAAAAAATAAAACAAACTCAAGTGGAGGATTTAATTAAAGAACTGGAAAAAATTGTTAAAAGAAACGAAAGGGCATTAGTTAATGTTTTGACAAAAAAAATGGCTGAAGACTTAACGGATTATCTGTTAAAAAAAGGTTTTAAAGTTAATTATATGCATTCTGAAACCAAAACCATTGAAAGAACTAAAATATTAAAATCTTTCCGGGAAGGAGAAATTAATGTTTTAGTTGGGGTTAATCTTTTGAGAGAAGGATTAGATTTGCCCGAAGTAACCTTGGTGGCTATTTTAGATGCTGATCGGGAGGGATTTTTAAGAAGCGAAACTTCTTTAATTCAAACAATGGGGCGGGCAGCAAGAAATGTTTTAGGAAAAGTTATTTTATACGCTAACGAAATTACTCCTTCAATGAAAAAAGCAATTGAGGAAGTAGAACGAAGGAGAAAAATTCAATTGGCTTATAATAAACAACACCATATTACCCCGCAAACAATTCAAAAGAAAATAGAAAATTTAATTGATTTTGATTAATAATTAAAATGTATGGAAGACAAAATTATTATTAAAGGAGCGCGAGTTCATAACTTAAAAAATATTAGTTTAGAAATTCCCAAAAATGAATTTATTGTTTTTAGCGGAGTTTCTGGCTCAGGTAAATCTTCTTTGGCTTTTGATACTATTTTTGCCGAAGGACAAAGAAGGTATTTAGAATCTCTTTCCCCTTACATTCGACAATTTTTAGGCCAAAAAGACAGGCCGGATGTTGATGAAATTATTGGTTTATCACCAGCAATTGCTATTGACCAAAGAGCTTTATCTCATAATCCCCGTTCTACCGTTGGGACTTTAACAGAGATTCACGATTATCTGCGGGTTTTATTTGCCCGTTTAGGAGAAGTCCGATGTTTAATCTGCCATAATAAAATTCAAAGATTAACCATTGATGAAATGATCGAAGCTATCCAAGAAAAAACAAAGCAAATTAAAAAAAACAAAGTAAAGATTTTTTCCCCGGTAGTCAGAGGGAGAAAAGGAGAATATTACCAATTACTTTATGATTTTCTTTTAAAAGGTTATGAAGTTTGCCGAATTGATGGAAAAATTCATTCTCTCCACGACGAAATTAACTTATCCCGCTACAAAAATCATACTATTGAAATTTTAATTGACGATTTAGATGCAAAAGACAGAAGCCGGTTGGCAGAAGCAATAGAAAATGCTTTGAATTTTTCCGATGGTTTGCTCTTGGTTGTTTTTTCTTCTGGCGAAGAATTACTATTAAGCAGCCGTTGGTCTTGTCCAAGAGATAATTTCTCTTTTCCAGAAATTGAGCCTCGTTTATTCTCCTTTAATAGTCCTTATGGCGCTTGTCCGGCTTGTCACGGTCTAGGCAAAAGCGATTTATTTACAAAAACTATTTGTCCGGTCTGCCAAGGAAAAAGATTAAAACCAGAAGCCCTTTCAGTTTATATTAATAATAAAAACATTGACGATATTTCTCAGATGAATATTGATGAGGCCTATAATTTTTTTATTGCTTACGAAAATAAAATCTCAAAAAGAGAAAAGTCTATTGCTGAAAATATTTTAAAGGAAATTATTGATCGTTTAGGTTTTCTTTTAGAAGTTGGTTTGGATTATCTTTCTTTGTCCCGGGAAGCAGAAACTTTATCCGGAGGCGAAGCCCAAAGAATAAGGTTAGCCAGTCAAATTGGTTCTCATCTTTCTTCTACTTTGTATGTTTTAGACGAGCCAACGATTGGTCTCCACGAAAGGGATACAGAAAAATTATTAAGAATTTTGAACGAATTAAAGGAAAGAAAAAACACCGTGATTGTTGTTGAGCACGACGAGAGAACAATTAGATCTTCTGATTTTTTGGTTGATTTAGGGCCTTTGTCCGGCAAAAATGGGGGTGAGATAGTGGCTATTGGCCCAACTAAATCTCTATTAAAAAAGCCAAGTGGCCGATCTTTAACTTTAAAGTACCTGAAAAAAGAGGAAGAAATTCCAGTGCCAAAGAAAAAAAGGACTTCTTTTTCTGAAAGTTTAAAAATTATTGGCGCTACCGCTAATAACTTAAAAAATTTAAGCCTAGAAATACCTTTAAGAAAATTTATCTGTTTGACTGGCGTTTCTGGCTCAGGAAAATCAACCTTGCTTAATGATGTTTTGTACCAAAATTTAACCCGCATAAAAAATCATTTCTCTGGACCCTTAAAAGGAGTCAATAAAATTTTAGGGAGCGAATATTTAGATAAGGTTGTTTTAGTTGATCAATCACCAATTGGCCGTACTCCTCGTTCTAATCCTGCTACTTATACTGGTATTTTTACCCCTATTAGAGATTTCTTTGCCCTCTTAGAAGAAAGCCGAATTCGTGGTTATAAATCTTCCCGATTTTCTTTTAATGTTGAAGGTGGCCGCTGTGAAGCCTGCCAGGGAGCAGGTTATAATTTGATTGATATGCATTTTCTCCCACCGGTTTTAGTGGAATGTGAAGTTTGCCACGGCAAAAGATATAATAAAGAAACTTTAGAGGTAAAATACAAGGGGAAAAATATTAGCGAAGTTTTGAATATGACTGTTGATGAAGCGTTAGAATTTTTTTCTAACATTCCTCAGATTCAAGAGCCCCTTGAATTATTAAGTCGAGTTGGTCTTGGCTATATTCAATTAGGACAAAGCGCCACTACTCTTTCCGGCGGTGAAGCTCAAAGGATAAAATTAGCTCGTTATCTTCTGCGGCCCTTAGGCCGAAAAGTTCTTTATTTAATGGACGAACCAACCACCGGCTTGCATTTTCATGATATAAAATTACTATTAAAAGTAATTGATGAATTAGTGGATCATGGTAATTCCGTCATTGTTATTGAGCATAATATGCATGTTATTAAGTATTGCGATTATCTTATTGATTTGGGGCCTGAAGGAGGAGAAAGGGGAGGAAAAATAGTTTTTGCCGGTTTAGTAGAAGATATTGTTAAAGAAGAAAAATCCTATACTGGTCAGTTTTTGAAAGAATATTTATAAAAATGGTGATAAAAATTATAAAATGGCTCAAGAAAAAATATTAGCTTTAGACAAAGAACATAAATTTTTGAAAAAACTTCCTTCAAAGCCCGGAGTTTATTTATTTTTAACCAAGAAAAAAGAAGTTTTATATGTTGGCCGGGCGACTTTTTTAAACAAAAGAGTATCGTCTTATTTTCAAAAAAGATTGGAGCCAAGGTTAGAGGAAATGGTTAATAAATCTTTTTATTTACAATTTATTCCGACGGATAACCTTTTGGAAGCCATTATTTTGGAAGCGAATTTAATTAAAAAATATTGGCCAAAATATAATATTCGAGATAAAGATAATCGTTCTTTTGTTTACATTGTTATTCCTCAAAAAGATTTCTCAGCCCCTTTTTTAGCGAGAGCCAAAGAATTAGAAAAAATTTCTCCTGACAAGGCGGAAATTTTCGGCCCTTACAAAAGTTTATCATTAGTTAAGACTGCTTTAAGAATTATTAGAAAAATCTTTCCTTATAGCACTTGTCAGATTAATTCTGGCCGACCTTGCTTTGATTATCAAATAGGATTATGTCCGGGAGCCTGCTTGGGGATTATCTCTAAAGAAGAATATCAAAAAAATATTCAGAATATTATTTTGTTGTTAAAAGGAGAAAAAAAGGAATTAATCAAGAAATTAAAAAAAGAAAACCCGGATAAAATTTTTGCTCTTCAGCATATTGAAGACGTGGCTTTAATTGATCAAGAAGAAAAAGGTTTTCAACATCCCTTTGGGCGAATAGAAGGATATGATATTTCTCATTTTTCCGGTAAAGAAACAGTAGGGGCAATGGTTAGTTTTTTAAATGGTGAGCCAGATAAAAAATTTTATCGTCTTTTTAAAATTAAAAATGCCAAAAATCAAGATGATTTAGATTGCCTTCGGGAGGTTTTAAAAAGACGTTTTCGGCACTCAGAGTGGCCTTTTCCTAATCTTGTGCTAATTGATGGCGGTCTTCCTCAGGTAAGAACAGTAAAAAATTTATTTAAGGAATTAAAAATTCAGATTCCTTTAGTAGGAATTTCCAAATATCAAAATGATAAATTGGTTTTTCCTCAGGGAATGAAGAAATCTTTAAAAGAATTAATTGCTACTAATAAAAGTTTGCTTTTGAAAGTAAGAAATGAAGCCCATCGTTTTGCTAATTCTTATCGAAAAAAATTGTTTAAAAAAAGAATCGCCTCTTAAAATTATTTTGAGGCATTTTGATTGATTTTCCTGATTTTTTGTTTTATACTATCCCGTAATATATATATGGAGGGTTGGCTGAGTGGTTAAAGCAACGGTTTGCTAAACCGTGACCGCCTAAAAAGTGGTCCGTGGGTTCGAATCCCACACCCTCCGCCAATTGGTATTCTGGGGGGAATTTAAAAGGGCACGCCAGCCGATTTTCCCTTCAAATTGGAATTTTTTACCTTTTAAAATAAAGTTCGAGCCGATATTTTTTAGAAATGCTCGAATTTGAGAATTGTCGCTCTGCGACGATAGAATTTTGGCTTGGCTACTGGCTAAAATCATTTCTTTCATTGGTTCGAGCCAATTATTTCCTGTTTGTTCAAAATCTTTAATCTTCTGTTGAATTTTCAGTTTTTCATTAAGAAGTTTCTGTTTTTTAGCTTGATATTCTTCCGGTTCAATACCCTTGCCTTCAATATAAAGATCAAGCAGTCTGTCCATCTTCCTTTCAATTGCCACTTTTTGTTTTAATAGATTTTGAACAAGTGATTTTGTTTCTTGTTTGGCCTGTTCCTTCTCTTTCTCAATTTCTTCCAACATTTTCTCTGCCCATTCATCTGGCAAGGAAACTTTTTGAATTATTGCTTTTAGCTGTTCAACAAGTTTTTCTTCGCGCAAATACTTTTCATTGCATCTTTGCTTTTTCTTGGTGCAACGATAATAAATATATCCCTTTTGAATTTCAGCAGTAATCATGCAACCGCAATTTCCGCAACGCATAAGCCCAGAAAAAGCAAAGTTATGTTTTCTTTTTCGCTTTTTCTTGCCTCTGTTATTCATTACCTGTTGAATAGTATCAAAAAGTTTCTTGGAAATAATTGGCTCGTGGCTTCCATCATACATTTCGCCATTGAACCTAAAAACACCATAGTAAAACGTATTTTTAAGCATTCGCTGGACACAGGAAACAGAAAGCACCTTGCCCTTGTAGCTTCTAAGTCCTGCGTCTTTTAAAATTTTTGCAATTGCTTTTAGCGTATATTCTCCAGTGGCGTATAATTCAAACGCTTTTCTGATAAGCGGTGCTTTCTCTGGATCAATATCTATCCCTTTTGTCTTATGGTTGTTGAGATATCCAAGAGGGGCAAAGCTTGGCCAAATACCTTTTCGTAGTTTTGCCCTGTGTCCTCGTTTAATGTTTTCTGAAAGATTATCTATGTAATATTTGCTTTGCCCAAAGGCAATATTCAACATAAACTTGCCTTGTGGTGTATTATCAAACCAAAAAGTAGGAAATTTTAAATCCTTAAGTTTTCCTGTGTCCAGCAGATAGATAATCCTTCCGCCATCAATGGAATTTCTTGCCAGTCTATCAGGATGCCAAGCCAAAATTCCTTGGGCTGCGCCCTTTTCAATTCTATCTAACATTTCGCCGAACACAGTTCGGCCAGGTTCTTTGGCAGTTTTTGCCTCGCAAAGCGAGGCGACGATTTCAAGTTTTTCTTTGGCGGCAAATTCTTTTAACTCAGCAAGCTGAGCTTCAATTGATAAAACCTGTCTTTCTTCGCTGTCTGTTGATTTTCTAGCATAAATAAAATATTTCATAGTTTCACCTTAAGAATAGATTTCGAAAAAGCCCGCTTTTGGCCTGCGTGCTTCGCACGCAAAGGTAAAAAAATATTTAAAGGGAAAATCGGCTGGCGTGCCCTTTTAAATTCCCCCCAGAATACCAATTGGCGGTGTCTGTTCGAAAAAATTCGAACCGATTTCGCCCAAAACCGATAAAACTCGCGGGGCGGGCGGCATTCCCCCCCAGACCCCCCT
>JAKJEG010000098.1 GCA_022705545.1 Patescibacteria group bacterium
GTTTTTCCTTTTATCCAAGGGATAAATTTATCTAAATGATCTTGCTTGACGAATTTTCGTTCTCTGGTCTCAAAGTCAGCGGTGAATTTACTGATTTTTTTAACCAAGCAAATATATCGTAATTGGCGATGGTTTTTTCCTTCTTTAAGATAAGGTTTTTGCAGGCACTCAATTTTCTGATAGCCAATTAAACGCTCTTCTTTAATTTCAACCTTCGCTTCTTCCCAAATTTCTCTTTTTAAAGTTTCGACTGGCGTTTCTTTTTCTTCCGGATGACCGCCGGGGAAATTCCAATGACCATTTTTATTTTTGACGATTAAAACCTCCCCTTTTTTATTAAAGCAATACCCGCTTATTTGAGTTACCCCAGAGGGGATTTTCTTCCCGTCGGGAAACCAGCTTACTTTTACTCTTATGCCTTTGATGACGATTATTTCCGAGACCATCTTTAATAAATAATTGAAAATCAACCAAACAAGACGAAGCCGTTTTCTTAATTGATTTTAACAGCTTTTTCCTTAAAATATTTGCTTAGCAAATTGCCCGCCCGACTAAATTACTACATAGTAATTTAGTTTTTAAAAACAGGGAAAAACTTTAGAAGATAGGTTTAACTTTTTAGTCTTAAATTTTTATTTGGTATTTACCGGCAATCTGTTTTAAAACATCTTCCGCCGCCTTATCTACAGGGGGTAAATCTTTCGGCGAAAAATATCCTCTCTCTTCTTTAATTTTTTCAAGGTATTTTTTTAATTC
Source organism: Patescibacteria group bacterium (assembly GCA_022705545.1). Taxonomy (GTDB): domain Bacteria; phylum Patescibacteriota; class Minisyncoccia; order UBA6257; family UBA6257; genus JAKJEG01. Next base: position 757 of record JAKJEG010000098.1, read on the forward strand.
TTCAGTTTGTTGTTCAAAATCTTCTCCCAATAAACTGAGGGCAAAAACTATTTTGGAGCTGGCATTTCCATGCAGTTTGTTAACCTCTTTAGAGAAATGATATAGGGGAATGCTTTTCTCCCCTACTAATTCTATGGTATGAGTGAGTAAGAATTGGTCTCTTTCTTTATCATTATTGCCAAAATTATCTTCTATTGTTCCCATTTCTAAAAAGTGAAGAGCTATTTTTAAGATAGTTTTATCCATCGGATCGATTTGTTTTCCTTCTAATGGCGCCAATTTTTTTCTTAGGTCTTCTCTGGGTTGAGGAGGGGTGTATTTAAAACCTTCCGGCAGTTTTATATTTAGATAAAGGCCCCAATCTGTAAACAGAGACTCTTCTTTACTTTGGATATTTTGCTCGTTTTCAGCCATATTTACTAATATTATAACGTAAAACCAATGAGTTGTATATATATTTAGTAAAATTTAAATTGTTCGTTTGGTAGAATTAATGGTGGGTGATTTTAGCGGTTTTTTCTGAAATGCTCTAAAACACTTTAAGAGAATACCTGTTTGGAAATTTATTCGGCCCGACTAAATTACTACATAGCAATTTAGTTTTTAAAAGCGGGGAAAGTTTTAATAAACGATTAGATATTTTTAGGTAGAAAAATAAGCAGTTGGCCGGTTTTTTCTCTTGACTTTTTGGGTTTTCTTTGGTAGCATAATTTTAATGCCGGTAACTTTATATAAACGCCAGCGCCAGATTTTGGATTTTATTAACCAGTATATCCAAAAGTTTGGCCACTCCCCT
>JAKJEG010000099.1 GCA_022705545.1 Patescibacteria group bacterium
GGGCAAGACTTTCAGAGGGAATTAAATCGATAGTTTCCGCCTGTCTTAAAATTTCTTTTTTAACCAAAGAATAAAGCGCTGGATCTGATTTTTTTAAATGGTTAAAACTCATTTTAATTAATTCAAATTTTTTACTTAAAAGTCATCGTTATTCTTGTTTTTGGTCTTTTTTCTTCAGCAAATTTTATTTCAATCTTTTGATTTTGAGAAAAAATACTCTCTAAAAAAGTTTTTTTGATTTTTTGAGCAATTCTTTTGGCCAACTGATTATCAGTAAAAAATATTTTCCATTGATTTTCTGACTCTTGAAATTCTCCAAGGCGAGATAAAGGATTTCTTTCATATTCTTTATTGCTGATATTAATAATCAAATTTTTTATTTCTTGCTTTATTTGATCATTTAAAGGCGCAAAAAAATTCATTACTATTTCTCCTTCGTAATTTTTAGTTTTTTCCATTAAACAAGCCGGACAATTGGTCTTTTTCAAATTTTGTTTTTGGGCATCAGAAATATCAACTTGATTTAAATGACGCCAAGATTTCTGATAAAAAACAGATTGGCATTTTTCACAAAACAACAAGCTTTTATGCTCTTGATTTTTCATTTTTGCCTTAAAGGATTTTGGCGGAGAAATTATTCTTCCTTTAGTTAGTTTTTTAGGGTTCATAATGATTTAAATTTTATTTTAAACATTTTGATTATACCAGGGATTACTGAATAAGACAATCGGCTAAATTTTAAATGCTTGGAATTTAACCATTGGTTGTGCTATAATTTTGATGAAAACTATGAAGAAAAAACCTCAATCTAAACAAACTAAACCAAGAATTTATCTTGATTATGCGGCTGCTACTCCTATTGATAAAAGAGTTTTGAATTTTACTTTGCCCTTTTTTACTCAATATTTTGGCAATTCTTCTTCTTTGCATTATGCAGGAAGAGAGGCTCATAATTTTTTAGAAAAAACCCGTTATTCTTTTGCTCAATTCTTAAATTGTTCCCCAGAAGAAATTATCTTTACTAGTTCAGCAACCGAAAGCAATAATTTAGCTATTAAAGGAATTGCCCATTTTTATCAAGATAAAGGCAATAAGATATTGATTTCCGGCATTGAACATAATTCAGTCTTGGAGGCTGCTCTCTCTTTAAAAGAAGAAGGGTTTGAAGTCCAATTTGTTAAAGTTAATAAAAATGGCGAAGTTGATTTAAATGATTTGGAAAATAAAATTGACAAGAAAACAATTTTGGTTTCAGTAATTTACGCCAGCAATGAAATAGGCACCATTGAACCAATTGAAAAAATTGGGAAAATATGTCGTGATAAACAAGTTATTTTTCATACAGATGCGGCTCAGGCATTTTCTAAAAGGAAAATCGATGTCAAAAGAGAAAAAATTGATCTTTTAACTGCTTCCGCTCAGAAAATTTACGGCTTAAAAGGAGCGGCTTTGCTTTATATTAGAAAAGGAATAAAAATTAAACCTCTTTTTCATGGCGGTGGTCAAGAATTTAATCTTCGACCTTCAACAGTGAATTTACCG
>JAKJEG010000100.1 GCA_022705545.1 Patescibacteria group bacterium
CCGGTAGCGAACCAGTTAGATCTTTAATGGAAAAAATTGATTTGGAAAAATTAAGTCAAGAATTGGAAGAAAAATTAAAAGCTCAAAAAATTTCGGCAGAAGCAGAAAAGAAAATAAGAAAAAGATTGAATTTAGTAAAAGGAATGATGAAAGCTAAAATTAGGCCGGAATGGATGTTTTTAACCGTTCTTCCAGTTATTCCACCAGACTTGCGGCCAATGGTTCAGCTAGACGGAGGAAAATTTGCTACTTCTGACTTAAATGATTTATATCGACGGGTTATCAGCCGAAATAATCGTTTAAAAAAATTAATTGATTTGAAAGCGCCAGAAGTTATTATCAAAAATGAAAAAAGAATGTTGCAAGAAGCAGTTGATGCTTTGCTTGATAATTCCATCAGAAAAAATTCCGGAGCGACACCAGTCAATACGGCTCAAAATAGACCCCTTCGTTCGTTGTCCGATATCTTACAAGGAAAAAAAGGAAGATTCCGTCAAAACCTTTTAGGTAAAAGAGTTGATTATTCAGGCCGTTCTGTTATCATTGTTGGCTCGAAGTTAAAAATTGATGAATGCGGTCTGCCAAAAAAAATGGCTTTGGAATTATTTAAACCATTTGTTATTAGAGAATTATTGAAAAGAGAATTAGCTTTTAATCCGAAAAGCGCTTCTCGGTTGATTGAAGAAGAGACTGACGAAGTTTGGGGAATTTTGGAAGAAATCGTCCAAGGAAAATACGTTTTATTAAACAGGGCTCCTACTTTACATCGTTTAAGCGTTGAAGCTTTTAAGCCAAAATTAATTGAAGGTTTGGCTATTCAGATTCCCGGGTTAGTTTGTCCGCCATTTAATGCTGACTTTGATGGCGACCAGATGGCTGTCCATTTGCCTTTGTCGGATGAAGCTCAAAGAGAATGCGAAACCAGAATGTTATCAACTTTAGGTTTAGTAAAACCAGCTAATGGAGCAGCGGTAATGGTTCCTCGCCATGAAATAGTTTTGGGTATTTATTGGTTGACAATGAATTTATCAGATGAGAGAAAAGAAGAGGAGTTAAAGGTTTTTACCGGCCCGGAGGAAGCTAAGATGGCTTATGATTTTGATAAAATCAGCTTGCAGGAAAAAATTAGAGTTCGCTTACCCAAAGAAAACAATCAATTGATTACCACTACTTGCGGCCGGTTAATTTTCAATGAAATTTTGCCAGAAGATTTTCCGTTTGTTAATCAGCAATTAGCATCTAAAGATTTAAAAAAAATAACCGAGGATATTATTGACTTCTTTAATGATTCTCAAAAAGCTGCTGAAATTTTGGATAAAATTAAAGAAATAGGATTTTATTATGTCTCTATTTCAGGAATTACTTGGGGCATAGATGATTTAAGGGTTCCAGCGGAAAAACAAAAGATTATTGAAGAAACTAACCAAGAAGTAGAAAAAATTAATCAGCAATATCGAGAAGGATTATTAACCAGGCAGGAAAAATCTTTATTGGTTGAAAGTCGCTGGCAAGTAGCTATTGATAAGATAAC
>JAKJEG010000101.1 GCA_022705545.1 Patescibacteria group bacterium
CGGATTAAAATGGTGGGGCCGGATAATTTAGGCCAAACTAAAATATCTTTTTCTTTAAAAAATTTTTCTAATTTTTTATTTTCCTCTTCATCCCTACCCACCACGAAAAGAATTTTATTCTCCCAAAAATGCCGGCCAAGAGATAAAAGTTTGACATCGTCAATATCAAAATCTAGCCAATTCTCCGTCATTTTTTTCAAACGATGAGAGTATTCCGGGTCGGTTAAAAAACATCCGCCGGAAGGCGAAGCAAATTTTTTTATCCCCCATTCTTTCGCTTTAATAAGTTGTCTCTGGCGCGACCGTCCCTGCCAAGAAAAAAGTTGGCTTCTGTCTATTTTTCTTTCTCTCTCGGCTATTGTTTCTTCTAATAAATTAGCCGAAAGGGGGCGTAAAATTTTTCCTTCTAACCCTGCTTCTTTTTCTATTTTTTTAAGAGCATATTTATTTTGAGAAAACGGACGTTGCCCTAAAACTTCACCTGTAGCTAAAAAGTCGGCTTTTTCTTTTTCCATTTCTTCTTTCCCGTATTTAAACATTAAAAGACGGCAATCAAGGCAAGGGTTTAAATTTTTTCCGTAACCAAAACGCGGTTTTTTAACTATCTTTATTTGCTCTTCAGTAAAATCAATAATTTTAAGAGAAAGACCAATATCCTTAGCTGACTTCTCGGCAAATTCATTGGGTATAAAAAGACTTTTAAAACAAAGCCCCTTTAAATTTACTCCTATATTTTTAAGCAATTTAACGGCAATCATTGAATCCAGACCGCCGGAAAATAAAAAAATAGCTTTAGTCATTTTTTTCTGGAACAACAATAATCACTTTTTCCCCTTCTTTTTGCAAGCCAAGCCGCTCTTTTGCTTCTCTCTCAATAAATTCAGGGGAATCTACTTCCTTTAATGTTTCACTTAAATTATCATTTTCTTTTATAAGAGATTTCTCTTGTTCCTGTATTTTTTTAAGCTCTTTCTTGTTTTTTAGATACCAATACAATTCTCGACCTGAATAAAAAACCAACCAAATAATTAAGATAATTAATATTATTTTTAATAAAGAAGAAGAAAAAATTTTTTTTGACTCTTTTTCCATTTTTTTATTTGGGGTCAGACCCCAAAAACCGACCGCTGATAAGCCTTTATTGATGCGGGTTTGCGGGCGATTTTTCAAAAATGTCACGATTTTGATCAGAATTTAGAATTTAGAATTTTAAATATAAAATTTAATTTATTTTTATCATTTTTTACCTTATTTTAAAATTGGTAAAAAAAGTGTCAAATTTGATTTTCTCGTGAGATAGCCCTTTATTGATGCGGGTTTGCGGAGGTCGGAAAAAGGGGACTGTCCCCTTTTGGGGGGTAATAGAAATAACAATGAAATAACTAACAAAAAAATAATTTGCGTTTTTTCTTAAAGTGTGCCGTTATTTACGGCAAGTTTCAAATTTCGTGAGATAGCCCTTTATTGATGCGGGTTTGCGAAGGGCGGAAAAAGGGGACTGTCCCCTTTTTATTTGTCCCCTTTTTATT
>JAKJEG010000014.1 GCA_022705545.1 Patescibacteria group bacterium
ATTTTAGATGGCTGGGGCATTGGTCAGAAAAATTTTTCTAACCCTATTTATCAGGCTGATTTAAAATTTATCAAGGAAATTGAGCAAAATTATCCTTTACTAAGCCTTCAAGCGTCAGGAACAGCAGTTGGTTTGCCTTATAATCAGGCTGGTAATAGCGAGGTTGGCCATTTAACTTTAGGAACGGGTCAGATTTATTATCAATATCCGGTAAGAATTTCTCAAAGTATTCAAAACGGCACTTTTTTTCAAAATCCCACTCTTTTGAATATTTATCAATTTGTAAAAAATAACCAATCAGCTCTTCATTTGGTAGGTTTATTTTCAGATAGTATCGTTCACAGCAGTTATGATCATTTATTGGCCTTGCTTGATTTAGCAAAAAAATTTGATTTAAAGAAAGTTTATCTTCATTTAATTACTGATGGCCGTGATTCTTCTCCGCAGGAAGCTCAAAAATTGATTCCTAAATTATTAGAAGATATTAGAATTAGAGGCCGAGGAGAAATAGCCAGTTTAGGGGGTCGTTTTTACGCTATGGATCGGGATAAAAATTATAATCGGACAGAAAAATATTACAATTTATTAGTTTTTGGTAAAGGGAAGGTAGTTTCTGATCCCCAAAAATATTTATCAGAAAGTTATGCCAGTGGAATCACAGACGAATTTATTTTACCGGTTTTAATAGGAGATTCTCAGGAACCATCTTCTTTAAAAACTTTTCAGGAGGGAGATGGAGTTGTCTTTTTTAATTTTCGAGAAGAAAGGATGAGACAGTTGTTAGAACCGTTTTTTATGGAAAACTTTTCTTATTTTCCAACAAAAAAATTTCAGAATTTAAAAATAGTAACTTTTACTAAGTACCGAAAGGATTTTCCTTTTCCGGTGGCTTTTCTTCCTCAATCCATTGAAGTGTGTTTGGCTAAACTATTATCTTCAGTAGGGAAAAGACAAATTCATATTGCTGAAACAGAAAAGTTTGTTCATGTTACTTATTTTTTTAATGGTCTGAAAGAGAATCCCTTTCCCGGTGAATATTGGGTAGCAGTGCCTTCAATTAAAGCCTTAAGGATAGACAGCTATCCGGCTTTAAGAGCTAGAGAAGTTACTAACCGGACTCTTCAAGCGATGGAAGAAAATATTTATGATTTTATCTTAGTTAATTATGCTAATGGCGACCTAATTGGTCATACTGGTAATTTTCAAGCGGGAATCCAAGCCGCTAAAGTTATTGATGAAGAATTAAAAAAATTAGTAATTAATGGTTTGGATTTCGGTTATACTCTATTAATTACCAGTGATCATGGTAATTTAGAACAAATGAAGAATCCTTTAAATGCCGAAGTCGATACCGAGCATAATAATAATTTAGTGCCTTTTTACTTTGTTGATAAAAGGGCAAAATTAAAAGAGTCCCGCTCAGAAGAAGAGGTTTATGATTTTAAAATGGTGGCTAGCGGTATGTTGAGTGATGTCAGCCCAACTATTTTAGATTTATTGGGGTTGGAAGCTTCCAAAGAAATGACTGGTCAGAGTTTATTACCAATTTTAGAAATTTTTTAGCATCTAATTAACGACATCACCAATTTAATTAACGAGTTAACGAGTTAACGAGTTAACGAATTGGAATAACTAACAACCAAAATAAAATGGATATGGTCTATGGTTAAAAGGTAACGAAGCCTGTATTGTTTAGGGTTAAGAGTTAAAAGGATTTTTTACCCTAAACCTTACCTTTTCACCATACTGGCTTCCTAACCCTTAAACTCTTTACCCTAACCAGTTCATTAATGATTTGCAATGTCCCAACATTGAAAATTGAGTCCTTTGTTATTTTGATTGACAAAAAGATTCTTATTGGTTAAAATAAGACAGTGTTAGTAGCTGAAAAGATGATGGTCGACAGCTACTCGGTTATTAAGGTAAATAAAAAGGAAAGATATGAACGAAGTTCCTGCAGATCAACAAATACTTGAGCTCATTGTCAAAAATATCGTTAATAAACCCGAAGCAGTTAAAGTTGATAGAAAGGTTGATGAAATGGGAGTTTTGCTTTCTTTGAAAGTAGATCCTGAAGATATGGGTCAGATTATTGGCCGAAAAGGATCAACTGCCAAGGCTTTAAGAACGATTTTAAGAGTTGTGGGAGCGAAAAATAAAGCTCGAGTGAATCTTAAAATTGAAGAACCGGCTGGCTCTTCAAGGAATGCTACAAACCAAACAGCTCAAAATGAAGCCGATAAACTGATGGAAGATTTAAACATTTAAAGTGTTTTATCGTCTTCTTATTATTTAGTTCTTTTGAATTTTTAAGAAAATCGCGGTTCTCCCGCGATTTTCTTAAAAATATCTTTTAAAAATGGAATTTGATATTTTAACAATTTTTCCAGAATCTTTTGAAAGTTATTTTAATACTTCTTTAATAAAAAGAGCTCAGCAAAAAAAGCTGATAAAAATTCGAATTCATAATTTACGCCAGTGGACAAAAAATAAACACCAGACAGTTGATGATCGGCCTTATGGTGGTGGTCCGGGAATGATTTTTCTTTTAGAACCAATTTATCAGGCAGTTAAAGATTTAAAAAAAAGAAAAAAATTTCCTTCAACAGAAGAAAAAGTTATTCTTTTTTCTGCTAAAGGAAAAGAATTGACTCAGCAAAAAGTTGAAGAATTAGCGAAGAAAAAAAGATTAATTTTAATTTGTCCTCGTTATGAAGGAGTAGACGAAAGAGTGGCGAAATATTTAGTTGACGAAGAAATATCGATTGGTCCTTATGTTTTAAGCGGAGGAGAATTGCCGGCAATGGTTTTAGTAGAGGCGATTACTCGGTTAATTCCCGGTGCTATTAAAGAAGAATCTTTAAAAGAAGAGTCTTTGAAAATGAACGCGGATAAAAAATCTGTTGTTTATGAATATCCTCAATATAGCCGACCGGAAATTTTTTATCCTGATAAAAAAAATAAAAAAATTAAATGGTCAGTACCGAAAGTTTTACTTTCCGGTAATCATCAAAAGATTGAGCAGTGGAAAAAGAAGCATTTAAAAATCAAAAAAAATAAAAAATGACGACTGTTCAAATTACCGTTAAAGATAATCAAAAGCATCAGTTTGTAGTAAAAAAAGGCGAAGATATTCTCGTTTCTCTTGACAAATTTTTAAAATCGTATAAAATAAATAAACATCAAGTGAAAAGTTGTTTTTTTAAATTTTGTAAAGAAGATTCTTTTTTAGATAAAAAGATAGGCATTGCTATCTTAAAAGCTCTCAATATTAAAAACGCTTCTTTTTAATTTTTTGTATTTAATTTCAAATCTCTCTTGATTAGTTTAGATTATTTAAAATTTATTTTTTATTAGAACTTGACCCCTAATAAATGAAGGAGGGTTTTTTAATTTTAAAATTTGCATTTTAATATTATCAATTTAAACATCTATTTAAAATAATGACCAAACAAAATCTAGTTCCTAAATCCTTTAGCCATCATCAACGAGATTTTTTAGAGCCACCTCGTTTGACTCAATTTCAAACTGATTCTTTTAATTGGTTTTTAAAAGAAGGGATTCAAAGTGTTTTTGAAGAGATTTTTCCAGTTAAAGATTATACTGATAAGGGATTGGAATTATATTGTAAAAATTATTTTTTGGAACCGCCAAAAATTTCTGAGCAAAAAGCCAGAGAAAAAGAATTAAACTATGAAACTACCCTCAGGGTTAATTTATTATTAAAAAGCGAAAAATTAGGCATTGAAAAAGAGCAAGAAGTTTATTTTGGAGAGATTCCCTTAATGACTAATCGAGGAACTTTTATTATTAACGGAGTGGAGAAAATAGTTATTTCCCAATTAACTCGTTCTTCGGGGGTTTATTTTACCTCAGTTAACTTTAAAGGCCAAAAACTATTCGGAGCCAGAATTATTCCTTATCATGGAGCTTGGTTGGAATTTGAAACTGATACTGCCGGAGTAATCTCAACAAAAATTGATCGGAAAAGAAAAATTGCCGTTACTTCTTTATTAAGGATTTTCGGCTTAGAAACCAACGAAGAAATTTTAAAAGTTTTTGACTCTGAAAAAGAGAGAAAATATTTAGAAGCAACTTTAAAAGCCGATCCGTCTTCTAATAAAGAAGAAAGCTATATTGAAATTTATCGACGGTTAAGGCCAGGAGATTTAGCCACGTTTGACAACGCTCGAGATCTTATTAACAATATGCTTTTTCGTTTAGATCGTTATGATTTAGCCAAACTTGGGCGATATAAAATTAATCAAAGATTATCTTTAAATATTGATTTAAATGAGAGGTTTATTCGTTTAGATGATTTGATCGCTATTATTAAAGAAATTATTCGTTTAAATAATGATCCTTTAGCCGAAGATGATGATGTTGATCATTTAGGCAATCGTCGAGTGAGAGCAGTGGGAGAAATTTTAACGGAGAGGTTTAGAGTGGGGGTGATGCGAATGCGAAGAACAATTCAGGATCGAATGGCAACTTTAAATCCAAAAATTTTAACACCAGCTCAATTAGTAAATCCTCGGCAATTGGTAACGACTTTGAAGGAATTTTTCAATGTTTCTCGGCTTTGTCAGTTTATGGAACAAATGAATATGCTTTCAGAATTAGAGCATAAAAGGAGATTAACTTGTTTGGGACCGGGCGGTTTGACTAGAGAAAGAGCGGGAATTGATGTTCGAGATGTCCATGAAAGTCATTATGGCCGGATTTGCCCTATTCAAACACCAGAGGGACAAAATATCGGGTTGGTTTTATATTTAACTTTATATTCTCGACTGAATGAATTTGGTTTTATCGAAACTCCTTATGTTAAAGTAAAAAATGGTCAGGTAACCAATGAAATAGTCTATCTTGACGCTTTTGAAGAAAGCAAATATAAAATTGCTCATGCGGCTATTAATATTGACAAGAAAGGCAATATTTTAGACGAAACCGTGTTAGTAAGAGAAACAGGAGGGCCAGTAGTAGTCACGAAAGAAGAAATTGATTTAGTTGAAGTTGCTTGCCAACAGATTTTATCAGCCAGCGTGGCTTTAATTCCTTTTTTGGAACACGATGAATCGAATCGAGCTTTAATGGGTTCTAACATGCAAAAACAGGCAGTTCCCTGCATTGCTCCAAGAGCGCCTTTAGTTTCGACTGGCTTAGAAAGAAAAGTTGCTTTGGAATCTGGCCAGTGTTTAGTTTCGGAGGTTGATGGTGAAATAACTGAAATTGACGCTAAACATATTACTATTAAAACCAATGAGGGCAAGATAAAAAATTATGAATTGGTTAATTTCCAAAGAAGCAACAAAAATAGCTGCTTAATGCAAAGACCAGTAGTGAAGAAAGGCGATAAAGTAAAAAGGGGTGATTTACTAGCTGATGGAGCAGTAACTGAGGATGGTTTATTAGCTTTAGGCCAAAATCTTTTAGTGGCTTTTGTGCCTTATTTTGGTTTGAATTACGAAGACGCGATTGTCGTTTCTGAAAGGGTTTTGAAAAATGATTATTTTTCCTCTGTTTATTTAGAAGAATTTACCTGTAATGTTGTTGATACAAAATTAGGTCCAGAAGTGACTACTCGTGATATTCCTAATGTTTCTGAAGAAAAACTAAAAAATCTTGATGAAGAAGGTATTATTAGAATTGGTGCTCAAGTAAAAGGAGGAGATATTTTAGTGGGTAAAATTTCTCCCAAAGGCAAAGCTGATTTAACGCCAGAAGAACGATTGTTGCAAGCGATTTTTGGCAAGCAGATGAAAGATGTGAAAGATACTTCTTTGCTTTTAGAACCGTCTCGACAAGGAAGAGTGGTGAGAATAAAAGTTTTATCAAGAGAAAAAGGAGATAAGTTAGATGTCGGTGATATTAAAAAAATTAGCGTTGAAGTCGCAGAGTTAAGAAGATTGATGGCTGGTGATAAATTAGCTGGTCGTCATGGAAATAAAGGAGTTATTTCCATTATTGTTCCAGAAGAAGATATGCCTTACCTAGAAGATGGTCGGCCAGTTGATATTATTATGAATCCCTTAAGCATTGCTTCGCGGATGAACCTTGGTCAGGTTTTTGAGAATCATCTGGGATTAGCAGCAGAGAGATTGGGTTATCGGGCAATTACGCCGGCTCTGGACGGAGCAACAAAAGAAGAGATTCAGGAGGAATTAAAAAAAGCTGGTTTGCCGGAAGACGGAAAAACCATTTTATATGATGGTCAAACCGGGGAAGCGTTTAAACAAAGAGTAGCCGTGGGCATAATGTACATTATGAAGTTAGAGCATATGGTGAAAGACAAAATTCATATGCGGGCGATTGGTCCTTATTCTTTGATTACTCAACAGCCATTAGGCGGAAGAGCCCGTTTTGGCGGTCAAAGATTTGGTGAAATGGAAGTTTGGGCTTTAGAAGGTTATGGGGCTGCTTATACCTTGCAAGAAATGGTAACTATTAAATCAGATGATGTTATTGGCCGAGCAGCAACTTATAATTCAATTATTAATGGAGAGAAAATAAAAAATCCCAATATTCCAGCGGCTTTCTCGGTGATTTTAAAAGAGATTGAAGGGTTAGCTTTATCTGTTGAATTAATTGGAGTTAAAACCGAGGAAGAAAAATCAATAAAGGATGTCAATGAGAAGGGGGAAGGATAAGATAGACAAGAAGAATCTTGAAAAGGTTTCTGAAAGGGTTTCTGGAACGGGTTTCTGGAACGGGTTTCTGGAACGGTTCTGAAGTCCTTCGTTAATCACGCTCTTCAAGATAATCATTAAGTAAAATTCAATATTAAATTCATCTAATTTTTGGGTAAAATTTTAAATTTATTAAACCATAAAATTTTTAAAAAATATGAAAGACAGTCGTGAAATTAAAGTTGCTGATTTTGAAGCTTTGCAATTACGCTTGGCTTCACCAGAAGAAATATTATCTTGGTCTTATGGAGAAGTGACTCGGCCAGAGACTATTAATTATCGAACTCATAAACCAGAAAGAGAGGGTCTTTTTTCTGAACAAATTTTTGGACCGGTTAAAGATTTTGAATGCGCTTGCGGCAAATATAAAAGCAGTAAATTTAAAGGTGTTTCTATTGTTTGCGATCGGTGCGGGGTTGAAGTGACTCGTTCTTATGTTCGGCGGGAAAGAATGGGGCATATTCAATTAGCAACTCCAGTAGCTCATATTTGGTATTTACGGGTTATTCCCTCGAGAATAGGTTTAATTTTAGATTTACCAATGCAGGAATTAGAAAAAGTTATTTATTACAATAGTTATATTATTACTTCGGTAGATGAAAAAAGAAAAGCGAAAGTTTTTGAGGAATTAGAAAAAGAATATCAAAATAAAACTAAAAAAGCCGATAGCGAAGAAAAAGAAAACTTAATTGAATCTTATCAGGAAGCAAAAAAAGAAATTAGCCAAATTTATGAAAAATCGATTTTATCCGAAAGAGATTATTTAATTTTATCTCGAAAATATGGTGATATTTTCACAGCAGAAACCGGTAGCGAACCAGTTAGATCTTTAATGGAAAAAATTGATTTGGAAAAATTAAGTCAAGAATTGGAAGAAAAATTAAAAGCTCAAAAAATTTCGGCAGAAGCAGAAAAGAAAATAAGAAAAAGATT
>JAKJEG010000015.1 GCA_022705545.1 Patescibacteria group bacterium
TGAAAATGGAGGCCAATTTGGCGTCTGTGTTTTTGATGATGGCAAGGAATGCGAAGAATGGGCTTTTTACCGGCAGGAATGTGGTCAGGAATACTTAAAAGAAATACCGGAAAATGGAGAAAATCAAGAAGTTGGATCACAAAATGGCACTTCAACTTGTGAAAATTTATGCGGTGATGGAATTTGTCAGGAAGTAGTCTGTTTGGCAATTGGCTGTCCTTGTGCTGAAACTCCTCACTCTTGTCCTCAGGATTGTCAGAAATAAAAAATTAAGTTTTTAATTATTGAAAGGTCTAAAAAATAAAAAACAATCAATAAAAATTATGAAAGGATTTCATATTAACATCGAGAAAGAAACTTTAGAGAATAATAATTTTCGAAAAGTTTTATACACTGCCAAGCATTCTCAATTGGTTTTAATGAGTTTAAAACCAAAAGAAGAAATTGGAGCGGAAGTTCACCCTGATAATGATCAATTTTTTAGATTTGAAAAAGGGCAGGGGAAAGTAATTATTGATGGCAATGAATATGAAGTTTCTGATGGCTTTGCCGTTGTTGTTCCGAGTGGTGCTCAGCATAATGTTATTAATACTTCTGAAACTGATGATTTAAAACTTTATACTATTTATTCACCAGCTCATCATAAAGATGGAATTGTAAGAGCCACTAAAGAAGAAGCAGAAGAGCAAGAAGCGCCCTTTGATGGCCTTACGACTGAGTAAAAGATAAACACAATTTAAAAATTGTTTTAAAAAAGCCCCCCTGAAAAAGGGGGGCAAAAATATTAAAACCAGCTACTTGTTGAACCGGTTAGGGAGGGTGGATTTGAAAAAATGTGAAAAAAATTAAAAAAATGAAAAATATTATTAGAGGGTCAAGAAATACTTCTTTCAATGCCTCCCAAAAATCTGATTTCCAAAAAGTTTTTTTTGGTTGTGTCAAAGAACTTCACCTCCTAAAAAGGAGTATAACCTTTTCTTGTGTTTATGTCAAATAAAATTAATCTCTTTTAATTATTCGATCTTTTAAAATTGAGTTGAAAATTTTTAAAAATATTGTTATTCTTTGAATTGATGGTGAGAAAGAAATCTCATTGTTCTCTCCTTATCATTGCGAAATTATTGTGAGCAGCAAAATGATGAAGCAACTTTATTCACGACATCGCAAGTCGTTAGAAATTAACGACATCGCAAGCCGTTAATTGACTAACGACGCCAAACATTAAAAACTTAAATCTATTTTAAATTAAAATAATATGATTCTTTCTGACCGGGATATTAAAAAAGTTATTAAAGAAGGAAAATTAGTCTTTAAACCCAATCTGAGTAATGATCAAATTGGGCCGGCATCAATTGATTTAAAATTAGGACCGGTTTTTAAGTCCTTTGATATTTCTAAACAAAGTTTATTGGATACAAAAAGAGGTTTTCCGGATAAAAAGTTTATTATTTCTCGAAGATTAAAAGAAAACGAGTCATTTATTTTGCATCCTACTGATTTTGTTTTGGCTTCAACCAAAGAATATGTGAAAGTCAGTGATGATTTGGTTTTAAAAATGGAAGGAAAAAGCACTTTAGCTAGAATGGGAATTTTAGTCCATACTGCTGGGTTTATTGATCCCGGTTTTGAGGGAACATTGACTTTAGAGATCTCCAATCAGTCTGATTTGCCAGTAGTTTTATACCCAGAAATGTATATTTGCCAAATTGCGGTCGAATATCTCTCTTCGCCAGCAGAAGTTCCTTATAATAAAAGAAAAAAATCCCTTTATTCTAAAGCTAAAGAGCCAATGATTGCGAAAGTTGATAACTTATTTGAGAGAAAAGACAAAATATGATAAAATCTTGATAAGATTTTAATAAGAACAATAAGAAAAAAAATCAACATTCCGGGGTAGTTCTCCGCCAGCTGGCGGAGGTAAAACGCCTACATTATTAAATTAGAATATGGAGTATTTTGTATACGCTATTTATAATCAAGTACATAATAAAATCTATATAGGTCAAACTAAAAATTTACAGGAAAGATTAGATTTACATAATAAAAAAATATTTAATAATAGTTATACCTCAAGATATAATGGACAATGGGTTTTGATTTATTTTGAGAAAGCAGAGAATAGAAAAAGTGCTTTGATTAGAGAAAAACAACTAAAAAGTTACCAGGGAAGATTATTCATTAAAAAATTCATTCCGGGGTAGTTCAGCGGTAGAACGCCTGGCTGTTAACCAGGATGTCCGAGGTTCGAGTCCTCGCCCCGGAGCCGTGCACCACGTAGGGTGCACGGCCATGAACCCTACGTGGTTTACGGCCAAAACCCTACTTAAGAAAAATCCTCATTTATTGAGGATTTTTTAATTAAACTTTATTCTCCTTGATTCTTTCCCCGTGTCAAGTCATTTAATTAGGTAAGTGAAATGGGTCAGGTTGTCTGGTGGAAAAAGTAAGTGAATTTGGTTTAATTTTCTTTTGAGGTTCGACCTTTTGGGATTTATGTTTTTCCTGATAAACCCGGTAAAGCAAATCTAATTTTCTATCAATAGCTCTTTTCAATTCAGCCGGATTTAAAGATTGATAGATGTTTTTTAACTCTTGTTTTTTCTCTTCTGAAACATCTTTTGATTCTATGACTCTCTGATAAGGAGTCTTAGGGATATCATATCTTCGGTGAATCTTTCCACCAATTCTTTCTTTAGAAATCAGTTTAATGACTGGCTGGAAGAAGTTCTTGTAAAGTCTGAGCTCATTTCGATAGAGATCATTAAGAGTTTCCAGTTCTTTGAGAGTATCATACCTTAAATAGCCAACATACTTTTTGACATGAGTCCAGTTCTTCTGCTCTACAAAACAATTGTCATTCTTCTTATTTGGTCTGGAACGTGAAAAGCCTAATCCTTCTTTCTCTGTGTATCTGAATAAATGAGCATTGATATATTCTGTTCCATTATCAGAATGAATCTCTTTCCAGTTAAAAGGAAACCTCTTTCTGGCTCTATCTAATCCTTCTTGAGTAGGAATTTGACCTCTACTCATAATGGCCTCACCTTCCCACCAGCCAGTAGCAATATCAGTATTAGAGATAGTATTTATATATTCTCCTCTAGCTGATTGACCACAATGTTCTATTGAATCTATCTGAATATTGCCTAATTGAGACCTATCCCATTCATCAGAAAGTTTTATTGGTATTTTCTGATACAAGAGAGGATGAACTTTCTGCTGATACTTTCTCCCTATTCTCTCTATTTCTTTTTGATGTCTTAATTTCCGGTCAATCGTCTTTGAACTAATTTTTCTCAATTTCTGCAAGACCTCACAAGAACAATCTATTTCCTTTAATTTGACCAATTTCTCTGCCCAGCCAGCCTTGAGTAATGGTTCTAATCTTTGACCACAAGGATAATCAAAAATTCTCCAGATTCTTACTAAAGCATCTCTCGTATAACCATCATAATATTCCTTTCTTTTCCTTTTCCCGAGATTTGATTTAAGATAGGCTCCAGTTCTGATTTTTCTGATAACATAGTTTCTATTCTGACCGGTAGTTTGACAATACTCATTAAGAAGTTGAGATTTTCCTCTCTTTGATTTTAAAGGATAACCTCTTTTCTCAATTAAATCTTTAAGGTATTGGTTTCTTGATTGCATATTC
This sequence comes from Patescibacteria group bacterium, assembly GCA_022705545.1. Classification (GTDB taxonomy): domain Bacteria; phylum Patescibacteriota; class Minisyncoccia; order UBA6257; family UBA6257; genus JAKJEG01. Next base: position 3,653 of record JAKJEG010000015.1, read on the forward strand.
ATAAAGGTAAAATATATGATAAAATTAACTAATTTTGAGACCTTTTATCATATTTTACCTGATTTATTTCACTTACTTTTTAAATGTCCTATCCAATACTATTTCACTTACATTTTAGATGACTTAATACGTTCCCTTTACATCTTATCTTTATTTTTGTTATAATTAAAAGGTTAAAAGTGGTAACTGAGTAAATAAAATAAAAATATGAAAAAATTTTTGCTCGTTAGTTGTTTGCTCATTAGTTTAATGTTTGCCGGTAGTAATTCAGTAATGGCCCAGCAAACACTGCCGGCCGGTGGGAATAGTTTTGAATCAGCAACTTTGATTCAACCGGGTAAATATCAAGGAGGTCCCTTGGATGAAGAGACGGGACTGGAAAAATATTATTTTATAGAAGGAGTAAAACCCGGTCAGGAAATTAAAATAAAAGGCGTTTTTATAGCGAGTAGCAACACTTATGGCACACTTAATGGAATGGTTCTTTATAATGAAGAGATGGAAGAATTATTAGATGTCAGCGAGGGGAATAATTCTTCCTTAGCGCTTTCTGCTTCTTGGCTGCCTAATTTTGATCAGCCAACTTATAAATATTATATTAAGATTATCGATGAGGGTTTATGGCATACCAAATCTTTTACCTTAGAAATTTCTTTGGTTGACCGCTATGATGCCAATAGTCAAACTGATGCTGGCGATAGTATTGATAAAGCGTTGGCTATTGCCCCAGGAGGTAATTACCAATCATATCTTGCCGGCTGTTACGATTGTTTGCCGTTTGATATCAAGGAGGGCGGTACGGATTTTAAAGATTTTTACAAAATTACAGCTCAAAAAGGGCAAAATTTAACTATAAAGATAACGCCTCCTTCGGAAGCCCAAATGGAACTGGCAATTTATAACACCAAGAGGCAGTTGTTAAAATCCGAAACAGCCGAAAATCCGGGAGCAGTTATTGATGTTCCTTTGGATATCATAAATGATGGTGATATTTTTGCGGCTGTCATTTGCGAAGACAATTGCAGTTCCAACCTTGTTGCTTACACTTTGGATATCGCTACTGCAATTACGTCAGCAGAAAAGGCGGTCATTACTAAAGAGGAAGCGACTGGACAATTAGATGAGCAGTCATCGTTAGAAGAATTGATAGTTGGTGACACTTTATCTGTCGAAGAGTTAAGAGAACAACTCTATCCATTTGAATTTAAACCGGGGATATCTTTATCAACTTCCGCCTCTTCGCTAACTTCATTTTTAATTGGATATTTGGTGTTATGGATTATTCTCTATATTTATTTTGCTCTCTGTCTTTACTTTATTGCTAAAAAAACTAATACTCCTAATGGTTGGCTTGCTTGGATTCCAGTGGCTAATGTTTTTCTAATGATTCAAATTGCTCAAAAACCTTTATGGTGGTTTATTTTACTTTTAATTCCTTTCGTCAATATTGTTATTATCGTTATTCTTTGGATGAAAATTGCAGAAAGAAGAGGAAAACCGAATTGGTTGGGGATTTTAATGATTGTTCCAGTAGTTGGTATTATTATTCCCGGTTATTTAGCCTTTTCCGGAAAAGGGAAAATAGAAATTACTCCGCCATATGCTGCTACGGGAACACAAGAAGCGAATAAGCCAGTTGTTGGTTATAAACATCCTTGTAAATATTGCGAAAAATTAATTCCGCCAAATTCTACTGTTTGTCCTTTTTGCGGAAAAGCTAATCCTCTTGGGCCTTATCGCTGCCCTAAATGCCATGAGCCGATTGAAAAAGAATGGCAGGTGTGTCCTAAATGTAATCAAAATTTGAGGATTGTTTGCCCTCATTGCGGAAAAATAACTTTTTTTGGCGACCATTGCGAGGATTGTGGAGCGCGGCTTTTTATTAAATGTCCTCATTGCGGTCAGGAACAGCCACCATTAAGCGATAATTGCATTAAGTGCGGAAAACCTCTTAAGGTCGAAAAGAGGTAAATTTAGAAATCATTAAAAATATATGACCCTTCAACCATTTACAGATAATTTTACTGATAATTCAAGTGAAGCCGGTTTTCAATTTACCTTTAATTGCGCTCTTTGTGGCGAAGGTTACCAAACAAAATTTATTTCCTCCAAGTCTTATAGAAAAGGGAAAACGGCAAAAACTATTGGCGGTATTTTTGGAGCAGCAGCCCAAATGTTAGGAAAATATAACGTTGGTTATGGAGTAGAAAAAGCTACCGATGTTCTTGGCGGTAAATTTGGCGAAATGTCACCGGAATGGAGAAAAGAGCATGACGTAGCTTTTGAAACTTCTCAAATTGAAGCCAAGGCTCATTTTTACCGTTGTCCTAAATGTACCAATTGGGTTTGTGAAAATTGTTGGAATGAGCAAGAGGGACTATGCGTAGAATGCGCGCCAAGAGAAGCTGTAGAAGTAGCTGCCGCCAGAGCTAAGAAAAAAGCTGAAGATATTGTTGGCAAAGCAGCAGCAACTCAAGTTTTTACTGGCGAAATAGAGGCAAGACAAACTATTTGTCCAATTTGTGGTAAACCAGCGGGAACTGGTAAATTTTGTGTTAATTGTGGCGCTCCGTTAGAATTTATAGTATGTTCTAAATGCGGAGCAAAAAATCCGGCTGGTACTAGATTTTGCGGCAACTGTGGAGAAAAATTAATAAATTAAAATATCTACGAATATGAATCAGGCAATTTTTGTGCCGCAGTCTCTATTTAAAATTGCTGGTAAGGGTTTGCTTGTTGCTGGTTTTTTAAAAAGCGGCGTTTTGAAGGTGGGAATGGTTGCAGAAATAAAAAAACAAAAAGTAAATCTTATTGGCATAGAGGCGTTTAATAAGAACCTGGAAGAAGTTAGAGAAACAGATTTAGCCGTTAAATCAATGGCAATAATTGTGCCAGAGAGCGCAGAAAAAATTTTTGCAGATTCTATGAATCAAGAAATAATTTTTAGAGAGCCAAAATAAATTATATGGATGAAAAAAATATAAACAACCAACAAAATATAGACAATCAACAAAAAGAACCACAACAATCTGGAGAAGAGACCAAAGAAACTCAATTTACTAAAACGGCTATAAGTGAAGAGGAAAAAGAACCGTCGGTCATTCTTGAGGTAAAAGGGGATTTTGTTTTAATTGATGAAACAGGAAAGGAGATTGAATCCGACCGGGCAAAATTTGTTCTTGATGAAGAAAAACTTTCTATTTTTTCAGAAACCGGCAAGGCCACCTCTCTTCCTTTAAGAAATATCAGTGATTTTTTTGTTGAAGATTACAAAATTTACTTGCTGCTGCCTAGTGGCGGGAAGGTAATAATTTCTCAATTAGGCTA
>JAKJEG010000016.1 GCA_022705545.1 Patescibacteria group bacterium
ACTGCTTGAGCGTTTTTAATTTGGGATATCATATCGCTAAGAGGATCAGTGAGCATTTTATTTGATTAATTAAAGATTTTTAAAAACTGATTGAATTTACCAACTGGATTTTTTAATGCCGGGTATTTCTCCTTTTGAGGCCAATTCTCGAAAACAAATCCGACAAAGACCAAAATCTCTTAGATAGCCTCTTTTCCGACCACAACGCCAACATCTTCGAACTGTTCTTGTCGAATATTTTGGCGGTTTTTTAGCTCTTTCCACTACTGATTTCTTTGGCATAAATAAATATTAAATTAATGTTTAAATTATTTTTTAGAAGATTTTTCAGAATTGCCTTTTTCTGTTTTTTCTAAGGGAAAACCCATTAATTGATATAATCTAATAGCCACATCTTTTTTTCTAATCGAAGGAACAAAACTAATTTCTACCCCAATATTATAAGGCAATTGTTCTTTACTTATTTCTGGAAAAGTATTGATTTCTCTAATTCCGTAATTTAAAACACCTTTTTCATCAATATTTTTTAAAGGAATTCCCCAAAAATCTCGAATTCGAGGCAAAACTAAATTAATAAACCTAAAAATAAAATCATCTTTTTTCTTGCCTCTTAAAGTAATTTTCAACCCTACCGGCATACCTTCTCTCACTTTAAAGCCCGCAATTGATTCCTTAGCGGGTCTAACACTTGGTTTTTGACCACTAATTAAAAACATTAACTCTTCAATTCTTCTTAAAGCTTCCGGGTTGTTTTTCTGATTCGTCATTATTTTTCCAATACCAATGTTTAAAACAACTTTTTCTATTTTGGGCACTTCGTAGGGATTTTTAAAATTAAATTCAGCCATCATCTTTGGCACTATCTCTTTTGCATATTTTTCCTGATAATTATTTTTGACTATTGTTGCCATATTATTTAATTTCTCCTATTTTCTTCTGACATTTTTTACAAACCCGGTATTTCTTGCCATCCTCAAAAGCAATACCAATACGGGTTGATTTCTGACAGCTAGGACAAACTAGCATTACATTTGAACAATCAATTGCTCTAGGAATAGAAATAATCTCTCCTTTTTCTCCTTCTTTTTTAGGTTTTTTAATTTTTTTGACTAAATTTAAATTTTCAATAATTACTTTATTTTCTTTTGGAAGAACTCTAAGTACTCGACCTGTTTTCTTTCGGTCTTTTCCTTTAATAATTATGACATTGTCTCCTTTTCTAATTTTCATTTTGGTATCTAATATTATAAGCGGACTTAAATCAAAATTACACTATTTCTGGCGCCAACGCTGCTACTTTAGTAAAACCTTTTTCTTTGATTTCCCGGGGAATAGGACCAAAAATTCTGTTGCCAACCGGTTCAAATTTATCATTCACAATAACAACAGAGTTTTCATCAAAAGAAATATAACTTCCGTCATTACGTCGATAAGGTTTTCTTTGTCTCACTACAAGGGCTTTCACAACATCCTTTTTCTTAATTTCCCTTCTTGGTTCAGCTACTTGAACAGAAGCAATAATAATATCGCCAATCTGGGCAGATTTATGTTTAGAACCCGGAATAATTCTGAAACAGCGGACAATTTTTGCTCCTGAATTATCAACAACTGTTAAAATAGAACGAGGCTGAATCATAAGTTTATAAACTATAACAAAAAATTAATTTTTTAACAAGGATTTAACGAAAAACTTTTTTAATAATTGACCACCTTTTTTCTTTAGATAAAGGCCTGGTTTCTTCAATCAAAACTTTTTCTCCTTCCTTAAATCTGTTATCTGGATTATGGGCTTTAAATTTTTTAGAAACCCGATAATATTTTCTATATTTAGGATGCAATTTTAACTCTTCAACTTCCACAACTGCGGTTTTATTCATTTTATCCGAAACTATCACTCCTTTTAAAGTCCTTTTCTGGATTTTTTTCTTGTTTTGTTGATTATTTAAATTTTCCATAAATTTTTAAGAATGAAATTTTAAAGAGATTTTTCTTTTCTTTCTCTTAAAATAGTTAAAATCCGACTAATATCTTTTTTTATCATTTTTATCTCCTGATTATTCTTCAATTTTCCCAATTCAAAATTAATCCTTAACTCTTTCATCCGTCGGTAGGAATCTTCAAACAAGGATTTTAATTCATCTTCACTTTTTTTTCTTAAATCTTGGGCTTTCATTTTTTAAAATGAGTAAAATTTTAGGATTCTCTTTGAACAATTTTAGTTTTGATTGAAAGTTTAGAAGAAGCTAATCGAAAAGCCTCTTTAGCTTTTTCTGGAGAAATGCCATCGATTTCAAAAAGAATCCGACCGGGCTTTACCGGTACCACATAATACTCGACTGCTCCTTTTCCTCCACCCATTGTCACTTCTGGCGGTCTTTTAGTAATTGGTTTATCAGGAAAAACTCGCATCCACGACTTTCCTTCTTTCTGAAGGCAACGACCAATTGCCCGATAGGCTGCTTCCAATTCTCTTGAGGTGATCCATTTCTCTTCCAAGGATTTCAAACCATAAGAACCGAAACTTAATTCTGTTCCCCTTGATTCTTTCTGACGCCGGGTGTTTCTCCCTTTTTGACTTTTTCGATATTTAACTTTTTTTGGCAAAAGCATAAAATTTTTTCTAAAATTATTTATTAGAAGGTTTTACTTCCGAAGTATCTTTTTCTCCTTTATAAATCCAAACTTTTACTCCTACCACTCCATATGTGCAGTGAGCTTCACTAAAACCATAATCAATATCAGACCGCAAAGTCGATAAAGGCAACTTTCCTTCTTTTAACCATTCATCTCGGGCAATTTCTGCTCCGTCTAAACGACCAGAAACCATAACTTTCGCCCCTAAAACTCCTTTTTGCTGCATAATTTTCTTTAGATAACGATTTAAAACCAAACGATAAGGTTGTCTTTTTTCAATTTCTTCCGCCATTGCTTCGGCTACTACTTGGCTGGAGCTATCAGGATTCGAAACTTCTTCTACTGAAATATTAATACTTTTTTTCTCCCCCACAATTTCTTTTATTTTCTTCTCTAAAGCTTTTATTCCTTGACCTTGCCGACCAATTAAAAGACCGGTGCGAGGAGTGAATATGACAATTTTTAGCTCATTCCCTTTTCTTTCTATTTCTACTTTTTCAATCCTTAAAGGCTTTGATTGACTCATCAAAAACTGACGGATTTTATAATCTTCCTCCAATAATTGAGGAGTTTGCTTTTTGCTTATCCATCTTGAATGCCAGTTTTCTGTAATTCCTAATCGGTAAGATTTTGGATGAATTTTTTGAGCCATTGACTTTAATATTTAGATTTTATCTTTTGTTTTTTGACTTTTAATTTTTGACTTTTGCTTTTTTGCTTTTAATGTTTGCTTATCATCTCCGATTTCCTTTAAAACAATAGAAACATGAGAAGATCTTTTTCTAATAGGAGAAGCTGCTCCTTGAGCACGAGGCATCCATCTTTTTAAAGCCGGTCCTTCATCAACTCTGATCTCTGCTACATATAATTTATCTTCTGATAAATTAAAGTTATGTTTAGCATTTTGGACGGCCGATTTCAATAGTTTTAAAACTGGTTCAGTTGATCTTTTGTTCAAAAAATTCAACTGATTTTCTGCTTCTTTAACTGGTAAATTCTTAATAAGGTTAGCTACTAATCTAACTTTTCTCGGGCTTATTCTTAAATATTTTAATGAAGCTTTTACTTCCATATTTTTTCAATTAAAAACTAACTTGAACTAGATGTTGATTCCTGAACTTTAGTTTTGGCTTCTAATTCTCGCTGCATTCGACCACCATGTCTAATAAATTTCCTTGTTAAAGCAAATTCTCCTAACTTATGGCCGATCATTTCTTCCCTAATTTCCACTTTGGTAAAATTCTTTCCATTATGGACTTCAAAAACATAGCCCACCATTTCTGGACTAATCACACAATCTCTTGACCAGGTTTTAATTGGAGTTTTATCTCCCGGTTTTAGTTTAGCTATTTTTTTTAAAACCTTTGGGTCAACAAAAGGTCCTTTTTTAATAGATCTTGCCATAAATTAATATAATTTGAATTTATTTTTTTCCTTTTCTTCTTTGGATAATTAAATTATCTGAATATTTTTTCTTTTTTCTAGTTTTCCGACCACCAGTAATATTTCCCCAAATATCTTTTGGCCTTTTTGTTCCTCGCTGAGTTCTTCCCTCGCCTCCTCCATAAGGATGATCAACCGGATTCATAACTGAACCCCTAACTGTTGGTCTAATTCCCATATGTCTTGACCGACCGGCTTTTCCTATTTTTATAATACCATAATCCTCTCTTGATAATTGACCAAGAGAAGCATAACAATTTTCAGGAATTTTTCTGACTTCACCAGAAGGCATTTTAATAAAAGCATAACCTTGATCAATAGCCAAAAGCTGAGCATAAGCGCCAGCTGATCTAACTAATTTTCCTTTGCCTGATGGTCGGCTTTCAATATTATGAATCAAGCTGGCAGTAGGAATATTCTTTAGCATTAATCGATTTCCTGTTTTGATAGGCGCTTTTTCATCACAAATAATCTCATCATTAACTTTTAAATCTTTGGGAGCCAAAATATAGCCCCAATCACCATCACGATAAGAAATCAAAGCAATATAAGCGCTTCGAAATGGGTCATATTCAATGGATTTAACAACTCCTTTAACTCCTTTTTTTTCCTGTCCAAAATTAATTTTTCGATAAAGTTTCTTATTTCCTCCTCCTTTGTGGCGAACACTAATTCTTCCATGAGAACGTCCTTTATTTCTTTTAATTCCAGAAGTCAAAGATTTTAAAGGTTTTTCAGTAGTAACAACTGATTTATCAGTAACTTGATAATGCCTTCTTGCCGGAGTAATTGGATTATATGTTTTCATATTTATTTTTTAATCAAAATCTATTATCTCTTTATTATTTCTATATTCCCAAATCTATTTTATATCCTTCTTTTAAAGTAACGACTGCTTTTTTGTATCGACTGGGATTATTAAACGTCCTCATCCACCTCTTTTTCTTTTTTCTTTCGTTTAAAATATTAATTTTATCAATCTTAACTTTATAATTTTTTTCAATGATATTTTTAATCTCAGTTTTATTGGCTTTTTGACTAACTTCAAAATAATACTTATTTAAAACCTGATCAGTCATTGCTTTTTCTGTCAAAATCGGCCTTTTTATTAACTTCACAAACTGGACATCAAAATTATTCCCTTTAGAAACTGCAGGGCGATTTTTACTCTTTGATTCCTTCTTCTCGTTTTTCAAATCTTCCTTACCCAATTTTTCTGCTTGTTCCGTTTCTTTCGTTTCTAATTGAGCCTCTTTGTTTTCTTTTGCTTCCTCCTTTTTTTGTTTTTTTAAAAAATCAAAAACAGCCATTTTGAAAATAAAATTTTACCTTATTTTGATGTTTTTTTCAATTTTTCTTGAATAGTTAAAAATGAATCTTTGGAAAGTAATAAATATTTATTATTTAACAATTGTAAGAAATCTAAATTCTCAGTGGTTATTAAATCTAAATACGGTAAGTTTCTTAACCCTCTTTTCATTGCTTTTTCGGTTTCTGGTTTTAAAATCACCAAGGTGGAAGAAGTTTTTTTCTTTAAAGAAGGGATAATGTTTTTTAGCAGTTGATCCATAACTTTGGTCTTAATGTCTAAACCGTTAAAACTATCAATAATTTTAATTTCTTGATCTTCTATTTTTTTTGCTAAAATCATTCGTAAGGCCTTCTGTTTTGTTTTTTGATTAATTTTTTTCTTTAGAGATTCTTCTTTTCTTCTTGGACCAAAAGTAGCTCCTCCACCCCGCCATAAAGGAGAACGAATAGAGCCATGTCGTGCTCGACCAGTTCCTTTTTGTTTCCACGGTTTTTTACCACCACCAGCCACCTCAGAACGATCTTTGGAAAAAGCTATTCTTGGATATCTATTTGATAAATAAATTTTATAAACCTGATGCAAAAAATCAGGGTTAAATTCTTCCTGAAAAACTTCCTCGCTTAAAGGAATTTTTTCTATCACTTCTCCTTTTTGATTGTAAACCTCAATATCTTTAACCATAATAGTTTACTTGGCTTTTATTTCTAAAACAGTTCCTCTTTTACCCGGAACAGCCCCTTTCACATAAAGCCAATTATTTTCTGGGTCAACTTTAACCACTTCTAAATTTTTAAGGGTTTTTCTTTCTCCTCCGGTCCGACCAGCCATTTTTTTCCCTTTTATTACTCGTTGAGGAGTAGTAGCGCCAATTGAGCCTGGAGCCCGCCATCGATCTTTCGTTCCGTGGGTTTTTGGGCTACCTTTAAAATGATGTCTTTTAACCACCCCTTGGAAACCTTTACCTCTCGTAATCCCTGAGACATCAATCAAATCACCTTTTTGGAAAATATCAACTTTAATTTCTTCTCCTTCTGAAAAAGATAATGCCTTGTTTTCATTTTGAT
>JAKJEG010000017.1 GCA_022705545.1 Patescibacteria group bacterium
CCCTCCTACTAAAGGTACGTCTTTTATGGAAATATCTTTAAACCAACGAATAAACATAATTTTAATTTATTAATTATAATTTTAAAAGAGAACAGTTCTTCTTAGTTGCATTCATTAAATTATAACATAAACCTTTTATTTAGTTAACGAGTTAACGAATTGAAATAGCTAACAACCAAAATAAAATGTATATGGTTTAGAGTTGAAAGGATTTTTTACCCTAAACCTTACCTTTTCACCATACTGGCGTTATAACCCCTAAACTCTTTACCCTAACCAGTTCATTAACGACTTGCGATGTCGTTAATTGTTAATTAATTCATCTTTTTCTCAAAAAATGCCAATATTTTTTCTATTTCCCAGCTGTTAATAATATCTTCTTTCTCTGCCCACCCTCTTCTTGCCTGAGCAATCCCAAATTCAATAAATCTTAATTGGTCTTTATGGTGCGAATCGGTATTAATAATCATTTTCACTCCCATTGCTACTGCTTTTCTAATATTTTTATCATTTAAATCTAAGCGGTCCGGAAAAGAATTTATTTCTAAGGCTACTTGATATTCTTTGGCAGCCTTAAGAATTTTATCAAAATCTATTTGATATTCATCCCGCCGATTAATCAAGCGGCCAGTTGGATGAGAAATAATATTAACATTAGGATTTTTTATTGCTCTGATAATCCTTTCGGTCATTTCTTCTTTCGTTATTTTCATACGAGAATGAACTCCAGCAATAACATAGTCTAACTGAGATAAAACTTTATCCTCAATATCCAAGGAACCGTCATTCAAAATATTGGCTTCACATCCCTGAAGGATTTTAAATTTTTTTGATTGAAATTTTGAGTTTAATTTTTCAATTACTTTCCGCTGAGCTAAAAGTTGTTTTTCATTTAATCCATTTTCTATGCGTAAAAATTTTGTATGGTCAGAAATTCCTAAATACTGATAGCCTTTTTTTCTCGCTGCTTTAATCATTTCTTCAATTGAATTTTCTCCTCCATCCCAGTTAGAATGGCAGTGCAAATCTCCTTTAATTTCATTATAGCCAATAATCTCCGGCAATTGATTGTTTAAAGCCGCTTCTATTTCCCCGGTATTTTCCCGAAGTTCTGGTTCAATATAAGCAAAGCCTAAAGTTTGATAAATTTCCTCTTCAGTTTCACCAGCAATTCTTTTCCTACCTTTAAATAAACCATATTCATTAAGCTTTAAACCTTTCTCTAAAGCTATTTTTCTTAGAACAATATTATGCTCCTTGGAACCAGTAAAATATTGAAGAGCAGCCCCAAATTCATAATCTTCTACTACCCGCAAATCAGCATCAATCCCTAAATCAAATCTAACTGACGATTTTGTTAAACCATAATCCCAAACTTTAATTATCCCTTCTAAATTAGTAAAAACATCCATTATTTTTTTAGCGCCATTGGGATAATTTTTTTTAACAGTGACCAAAAGATCAATATCGCCAATTGTTTCTTTTCTCCGCCTTAAAGAACCAGCCAAAGAAATTTTTTCTACTTCTTTCAGTCTTTTTAATTCTTGGATGATTTTATCTGCCACCATTAACGCTTCAGAAATCAAAAATCGTCCTTTTGATCTTTTTAAAAATTCAATGGCTTCTAAAATATTTTTTTCTGATTTTTCTCCAAAATTCTCCAAATTTCTGATTTTCCCCTCGTGAGCTGCTTTTTCCAAATCTTCAAGATTTTTTATTTTCAAATGCTCATAAAGGGCTTTAATGGTTTTTGGACCAATTCCTTCTACTAGCATCAATTCATCAAGATTCACTGGAATTTTCTTTTTTTGCTGCTCAAATTCTTTAATTTTACCAGTTTTTAAATATTCAATAATTTTATCCGCCAAACTTTCTCCTACTCCGGGAATACTTAATAAACCTTCTTTCCCCTGTTTTTTATAAATATCTTCAACATTTTCACTAATAGTTTGTAATCCTAAGGCTGCTTTTTGATAAGCTTCTGGTTTAAAAGGAACATCATCCATTTTCAAATAAATAGCCATTTTCTGAAAAATATTGGCTAATTCTAAATTTTTATTCATATTCACTTTTTAAATTATAACATAAATATAACATAAACCTTTTATTTAGTTAACGGGTTAATTACAACAAAATAACCAACAACTAAAATAAAATGGGTATGGTCTATGGTTAAAAGGTAACGAAGCCCGTATCGTTTAGGGTCAAAGGTTAAGAGTTAAAAGGATTTTTTACCCTAAACCTTACCTTTTCACCATACTGGCTTTATAACCCTTAAACTCTTTACCCTAACCAGTTCATTAACACTTGCGATGTCGTGAATTTCTCGTAAAATTTGTCATTGCGAGCGAAGCGAAGCAATCTCGTAAAATTTGTCATTGCGAGCGAAGCGAAGCAATCTCTACCGAAGGTAGGTACCTTTAAGAAATTTTCAATTATCAATTTTCAATTGAAACCCCCTGCGGGGGAGATTGCCACGCTCACTGCGTTCGCTCGCAATGACAGAAAAAGGGAGATTGCCACGGTCGGCCTAACGGCCTCCCTCGCGATGACAAAAAGGAGATTGCCACGCCCTTCGGGCTCGCAATGACAGTAAAACTGTCAGTTTTGAGATTTGAGGTTTGAGATTTGAGATATCTTAATGGCTTGCGATGTCAATAATTACATTTTAAAATTAAATAATAAATATCGCATCTCCAAAAGAATAAAACCGGTATTTTTTTTCTTGAGCCTCTTGGTAGGCCTTAAAAATCAAATTTTTATCAGCAAAAGCAGAAACTAATAAAAGCGGCGTTGATTGGGGAAGATGAAAATTAGTGATTAAAGCATCAATAAATTTAAATTGATAACCAGGATAAATAAACAATTCGGTCCAATTTTCCTGACCAGTAATTTTTCCTTCATGGCTAATAGTTTCCAAAACCCTCGTTACCGTAGTACCAACAGCAATAATTCTTTTTCCTTTATCTTTGGCTTGATTGAGACGAGAAGCAGTTTCTGGAGAAATTCTAAAATATTCCCGCTCCATCTGATGATGTTCTACTTTTTGGCTCTTGATTGGTAAAAAGGTTCCTAAACCGACATGAAGAGTAATAAATTCTATTGCTACTCCTTTCTTGTTGATTTCTTCAATTAATTGGCTGGTAAAATGAAAACCGGCTGTCGGAGCAGCAATAGAACCAAGCTCTTGAGCGTAAACAGTTTGATAGTTTAAAAAAGATTTTTCAGTTGGATTTTTAATATAAGGCGGAAGCGGCATTTCGCCAAGCTGATAAATTATTTCTTTTAATTTTTGATCTTTTTGATTAAACTCAACTACCAGCTGATAGTTCAATTTTTCTTTAATAACTAATGATAATTCATTATTAAAATTTATGATGTCCCCTTTTTTCAATTTTGGACCGCCAATAGCCAACCATCTTGCCGGCCAAATTTGAGCATTAAAAAATGGCTGATTTTCTGGCCTAATCAACAAAATTTCTGCTGGTTTGTTATTTTTTTCTTTTTTTCCTAATAATCGCGCTGGTAAAACTTGACTATTATTTAGCACCAAAACATCGTTATCGCTTAAATAATTAGTAATTTCATAAAAATAGTGATGAGAAATTTCCTGAGTTTTTCTATTTAAAATTAAAAGACGTGAATGGTCTCGCGGTTCAATCGGTTCTTGAGCGATTAAACTTCTGTCTAAAGGATAATCAAATTCTTTAATATCCATTTTTCTTCAGTTTTTTAATAAAATATGCTACGTAATTGGCAATTTTCCCCGGCCCAATAAAAATTGAAACATCTTCTTTTTTTAATAAATTAAAAATTTTATTTTCCAAATCTGGATAATCGATTAAAAAAACTTGATTTAAGGCAAGATAATTTTTTTTGATAATTTCGTTTCTAATTATTTCTGAACTAACATTAAAAGAATTTATTTCGCTTGCTGAATCAATAGGCAGCAAAAAAAGATAGTCATTTTTCTTTAACAGAGAAAAAGCTTTGGCAAAATCTTTAGAAAGCAGAAAAACCCGGGAATAACGATGAGGTTCAAAAACAACAAAGATTCTTTTCTGGGGAAAAAATGTTCGAATGTTTTCTAATGTTGATAATAATTCTGTTGGGTGATGAGCATAATCGTCAATAACAATCACTTTATTTTGATAAACAAGTTCAAATCTTCTTTTTGCTCCCTTAAAATTTTCAAGGATCTTTATTCCTTTTTCTAAAGGGATACTTAATTCTAACAAAACCGACAAAGCAGCTAAAGCGTTGATAACATTTATTTTATTAATAGTTTTTAAATTAAGCTGATATTTCTTCTTTTGATAAAATATTTCACTTTTTATTTTAAATTCTTTTGAGTCAGAATTGAAATGATAAATATCAATTTTTTTAGCAAAAATTCCTTCTTTTGACGGCTTTAAACTAAAAGAGAAAATTTTATTTTTTAATTCCTTCCGATTCAAAAAACTTTTCAAAAAATTATCTCCAGTATTAATAATAATCTTATGTTTCGTTTTGAGGGCAAATTTAAAAAAGGCATTTTTCAAGCAAGAAAAATCACCCTTGAACGGTCCTTTGGGATCTAAGTGATCATTATCAACGTTTAAAATAACTGAAATATAAGGCTGAACCTTTAAAAAAGAAGCGTCGTGTTCATCAGTTTCAATAACAGCATATTCCCCTTTTCCCCAACGACTGCCTAATGACCATTGCTTGGTTTTAGCGCCTAAATAAATTATTGGGTCAAATTTTAAACTCTCCAATAAATAACCAATCATCGCTGTGGTAGTGCTTTTACCATGAGAACCAGAAACAGCAATAACTTTTTTATTATCTAATAATTTTACTAAAAAATCAAAGCGATGAATAATAGGAATTTTTCTTTTTTTAGCTTCTTTGATTTCAATATTATCTTTTGGAATTGAAGACGAATAAATAACTAATTGAGGATTTTGAATATTTTCTTTTCGATGACCAATAAAAATTTTTATTCCTCTTTTTTCCAATGATTTTCTTAACGGAAAGTCTTTTTGATCAGAACCCGTAATCTCCATCCCCCCTCTTTCTATTAATAAATTAACTAAAGAAATCATTCCTGATCCGCCGATACCTATAAAATGAACTTTTTTAATTTTTTTAAAATCTATTGTTTTTATTTTCGCCATTAAAATTTTTTTAAAATGAGCCCCGCCTTGGGCGGGGCTGTGGTCTAATTAATTATCATTTTGATTTTCCATTTCTTTTCTGCTGTTGGGTTAGGAGGAATAGTGATTTTGAGAACCCTATTGCAATTTGGACAATAACCAATGTCAGCCAAAAACTTTTTTTCTTCTTCAAAAAATTTCATTATTTCTTCGGCCAATTGAGGGTTCTCTTTCACTACCTCCTCTATTGTTGATTTTTTAATTATTAAATCTTTGCTTTTGATTTTTTCCCCACAACGACATCTCATTTTTTTATCTCCTTTTTATTCTAACTCTCTTTTATTTTAAAAGAACTGAAATTAGTATAATATATATTGATGATTTAGTCAAGGTAGATTTTTGGCACTCTTTTTCCTAACCGAGAAACAATTTCATCTGGAATTGTCTGAGCTAATTGAGCGATCTCTGGCGCCTTAATCACTTGATTTTTGTCTTTCCCAATTAAAATTACCTCATCCAATACTTTTAATCCTTTAATATTAGAGACATCAACCATCGTTAAATCCATACAAATAATACCAACAATTTTTGCTCTTTGACCTTTAATGAGAACTTCACCAAGGTTAGACAACAATCGAGGATAACCATCAGCATAACCCACAGGGATAACCGCAATCGTGGAATCTTTTAAAACTCGATAAGTCTGGTCATAGCCAATTTTTTCATTCTTTTTTACCTTTTTTAAAGAAATTATTTTACTCTTAAAAGAAAGCAAAGGTTTTAGAGGGAGAAGTTTATTCTCTTTCTCGCCAATTTTATTCTTGGAAGTCAAATAAAAATCAGAAAAACCATACAGCAATTCCCCAGGTCGAACAGTATTTAAAATAAATTCCGGGTAATTAACAATTCCGCCGCTATTAGCTAAATGCTTCATTTCAATTTTAATACCTATTTTATCGATATCCTCCAGCAGATTTTTGAACCTTTGAAATTGAAGATAGTTAAAATTATTATTTTTTTCTTTTGAACAAGCTAAATGACTAAAAATTCCTTCTATTTTCAAATTTTCTAATTTCGAAATTTTTTTGACTATTTCTCCTGCTTCCTCATAAGGAAAACCCAATCGATTCATTCCCGTATCAATTTTTATCTGAATTCTAACTTTAAGATTTTGGTTTTTAGCGTATTGATTTAATTTCTTAGCAAAATCCAAAGAAAAAATAGTAGGAGTAATTTGATAAGCCACTATTTCTTTTAAATAGCAATCGTCAATATAACCAAGGACTAAAACAGGTAGTTTAATTTTATT
>JAKJEG010000018.1 GCA_022705545.1 Patescibacteria group bacterium
AAATTGAGAACTGAGTTTAAAAATTCCCATATTTTTCAATGATTAATACCCCTCGGTTGGGTAATCCTAAGGGGATGTCTTTCAATTAAATTTCCTTCTATTTTACCTTTTTTTCTTTTTCTTGTAAAGAGAAAAAACAACATTTCTTAATTGTCGTTTGGACCTCAGTAAATTAATTCAACAAAATAATATCCCCTCGCTTTTTAAAGCAGGGGAGTTCTTTTTATTAAAATTTAAGAAATAAAGATAAACAATGATTTTGTCTCTGTTTTTTAAAATGTTATAATTGTCTGACTATTAAATCATTTTCTATCATTTTCTTTTTTATTGATAAACAATATCTATGCCTTTCAAAAAAACAATTGTTTGGTATTTAATTCTTTTACCTCTTTCTTATTTTTGTTTTAAAATTCATTCCTTATGTCTTCCCTCTTTTCCGGTAATTGCCTATTTAATTGGCGCTTTTCCTTTAATTTTATTTATTTATTTACCCCTCAAAAATAATTACCAAAAATTTTTTCAGACAGAGTTCCAAAATAGATTACTATTTTCTTGCTGTTTAGGCCTCATCTTTGGCTTAGTCTTAGGGTTTTTATCCCGTTTTTTTCTTCAAGAAACATATGGTTTGTTTCCAAACAATTATCTTTTTGGTTTTTTTTATTGGTTATTTATTTCTTTTGCTCAAGAATCTTTTTTTCGGGCTTATCTACTTAAAAGCTTATTAAAAAATTTTTCTTTACCTAAAAGTTTATTAATTAGTTCTTTATTGTTTGCCCTCTGGCATTTGACTGTTCCTTTTTCTCCCTTATGGTTAACTTTCTCCGGTTTATTAAAGGTCTTTTTCCTTGGTTTAGTGTTAGGTTATTTTTATTTAAAAACTAAAAATTTAGCC
Source organism: Patescibacteria group bacterium (assembly GCA_022705545.1). Classification (GTDB taxonomy): domain Bacteria; phylum Patescibacteriota; class Minisyncoccia; order UBA6257; family UBA6257; genus JAKJEG01. The sequence goes on from JAKJEG010000018.1 coordinate 893, forward strand.
ACTCCAATAATAATTCATACTGTCATTGGCTTATTTTTATCTCAATTTTGATTTTTGTTATAAATTCTGATTTTTGCTATAAACAAAATAATGCAAAAAAATTAAAGACATCACCATTAAAATAATGTCTACTAATTGGGCGGAGGAAAGAATAAGGTGAGGAAGTTGTAAGAAATATAGAGTATTTTCTCGAAAAAATTCGACAATAAATCGAACTAATTCATGAAAAAATAATCCCCAACCAAAAATAGAACCATTGAGAATGTTTTTGCGGTTGCTTTGAGCAAGAAGCAAAAAATAAGTCAAAAAATAGCCAAAACTTTCATAAAGCTGGGTGGGGTGACGATAGATACCATCCTTTAAAGAAGGGAAAATTACCCCAAAAGAAGAGGCTGTTGTTTTCCCATAGCAACAACCTTCTAAAAAACAACCAATTCTTCCAATCCCGTGGCCAAAAAGAAAAGCTAACATTCCAATATCTAACCATTTTTTAATTTCTTCTGTGTTTTTCTTTAAACCAAATTTCAGATAAAGTAAACCAGTGATTATTCCCAAAATTATTCCTCCAAAAGAAGTAAAACCACCTTGCCAAAACATTAAAATTTTTATTGGTTGGCTGAAATAAATATTAGGGTTTAAAAGAATATAACATAGCCGGGCGCCAATAAAACCAAAAATAGAAACAATTAAAATAAAGCTAATTAATTCTTTGGCTGGAAAATTTCTTTTTCGGCCCAAAAAATAAAGAATTAATCCAGCAAAAAAATAAGATAAAAACATTAAAACCCAATAGGATTCAATTTTAAATCCGTTAATAGTTAAAAGAGTTGGCAGCATTTATTTAAAAATTATTTTATGTTAAAATTTTAAATCAATTAAATTTATTAATGTCTAAATTAAGTCTTATTATTCCTGTTTATAAAGGAGAAAAAGAGATTGAATCAACTCTTGCTCTCTTGGCTAAAAATTTTCCCAATGAGGAAATTATTGTTGTTAATGATTGCAGTCCTGATAAAACCAAAGAAAAAATATTTTCTCTTCTAGGAATTTACCCCCAAATTTGTTATCTGGAAAATGACAAAAATTCTGGCAAAGGTTTTAGCTTAAAAAAGGGTGTTTTAAAAGCTAAGGGAGAATTTATTATTTTTACTGATCACGACTTACCTTACGGGATTGAAGGAATTAATAAAGTTTATCAAGAATTATTAAAAGGCGCAAAAATTGTCATTGGCAAAAGAAAAGAATTTTATAATGTTTCTTCAACTCGAAAAATTTTCCGTCCTTTCCTCTATTTTTTTATAAAAATCTTTTTTGGCCTATCTTACAAAGACACCCAGTGCGGCTTAAAAGGATTTGAAGCAGAAACCGGAAAGAAAATTTTTTCTTTGGTAACTGTTAATCGATTTGGAATTGATATTGAAATTCTTTATTTGGCTAAATTGATGAAAATTCCAGTAAAAGAAGTAATCGTAGAGCAAAAAGGGGGATTTAGCACAACAACTTTTCATTTCAAAGATTTTATTAAAATATTTCTTGACCTCTTAAAAATCAGATTTCATCATTATGAAATTCAAGGATAACAAACAGAATCAAAAACAAAAGAAACAAAATCAGCCAATTGATCAAAAAACCAATCAATTAAATTTTCAGACAATTGCCACCATAATTGTTTTGGTTTTTATTTATTCTTTTTTAATTACCAACTTACCCTGGAATTTAATTTTATCGCCAACAATGGTGGCTGGCGGTGATACTGGTTCTCATAATTATCTTGTTTATTACAGCCGGGAAATTTTTCCAAAAATTAAATGGTGGTCAGCTGATTGGTACGCTGGTTTTCCTTTTCTTTATTTTTATCCGCCGCTTCTTTATTATCTCACCACAATTTTAAGCTTCTTTATTAATATTAATATTGCTTTTAAGTTAATTACTTTGTTAGGAACTTTGCTTTTTCCTTTAGCCATTTATTTTTGTTTGAAAAAAATTAAAGCTCCTTTTCCTATCCCTTTATTAGGAGCAGTTTTAAGCCTTAGTTATCTCTTTTTGGAGCAGTTTTCTATGTATGGAGGCAACTTACCTTCAACTTTAGCTGGAGAATTTTCTTATTCTTTTGCTTTTAGTTTATTTTTCATTTTTTGGGCTTCGTTAATGGATGATATTAAAGAAAGAAAAAAACTGACGTTAAATGTAATTATTTTGTCCTTAATGGTTTTAACTCATCCTTTTCCAGTTATGGTTTCTTTAATTAGCGTTTTTTTGTTTTTAATTGGTTTTTTGATTTTCAATGATCAAAACGTTTTTTCAGACAAACAATTTTTTAAAAAGGAGTTTTTACCAGTTTTCTGGTATTTATTTAAATGCTATCTTTTGGCTTTTTGTCTGACAGCTTTTTGGTCTTTGCCTTTTCTTGGCTTATTGTCTTTTACTTCAAAAATGAGTTGGACTAATCTTATTAATTATCAGGATCTTTTTCCGTCCACTCTAATACTTTGGGAAATTTTGGGAATAGGAGGAATTATTTTGGCTATTCTCAAAAAGGAAAATAAATTACTGACTTTAATTTTTCCTCTAATTGGCAGTAGCATTTTTTATCTCTTTTTAGATAATTCCAGTATTTGGAATACCAGATTTTTGCCTTTTATTCTTGTTAGTTTGCTATTATTTGCCGCTTTTTGCCTTAAAGAAATTTTTGATTTGTTGTCTCGATTATTTTTACGAGGAAAGCCATTTAAAGAGAAAAAGATAATTATTGCCACCAATTTATTAACCATTGCCTTTTCTCTGATTTTTTTAACAGTTTATCTGCCAAAAAATATTACCTACATTGATGATTGGCTAAAATGGAATTACGAAGGCTTTGAAAAGAAACCCGGTTATCCCCAGCTAAAAGAATTAAGCGCTTTTCTGGAAAGTTTGCCTTATGGCCGGATAATGTGGGAATATCGTAATGAATACGACCAAATTTTCGGCACTCCCCGAGTATTAGAAAATTTACCAATTTGGACTAAAAAACCAACTTTTGAAGGTCTTTTAATAGAATCCTCTATTTCCGGTAATTTTCATTTTTTTAATCAAGCAGAAACTACTTTAACCCCTTCTTCAGCTATTGCCGGCTTAGAATATCCTCCTTTTAATTTTTCAAAGGGAGTAGAGCATTTAAAATTATTTGGCGCTCAATATTTTGTCGCTTATACTCCTGAAGTTAAAAATTTGGCTAACCAATATCTGAAAAAATTAAAAGAGTTGAATGATTTTAGTGTTTATGAAATAGAAAACTCAGAAATAGTTGAACCAGTAAAACAATTAGTCTTTAAAAAGAAAGATAAAAACTGGCTGGAAACATCAACCAATTGGTATTTACATCAAGATCTAAATCAAAAAATTGTTTTTTATCAAAATGAAAAAGACAAACAAGAAATTATCAGCAATTTAAATAATGTCTTTATAGATAAAGATTTAAATAACAACGAAATAATAATTAATAGCGAAATCCAAACACCAAAAATTTTATCAGTGGAAAAAGATAAAATTAGTTTTGAGGTAGAAGAATTGGGTATTCCTTATATTGTAAAAATATCTTATTTTCCCGGTTGGCAGGTAAAAGGCGGAGATGGTCCTTATTTAATTAGTCCTTCTTTTATGATGATCATTCCTTCTCAGAAAGAAGTAACCTTAGAATATCATTACAATCTTTATGATCAAATTGGATTTACTCTTTCGGGCTTGAGTCTTGGTTTTCTAATAATTGAAAAACTTTTTCGTTCTTTAAGACCTCCTCAGCATACTCTTTCAAGGCCTCAGGATTAATATTTTTCTGTTCTTCTTCAGAAAGGACATTAAAAATCTCTTCGATTTTGTTGATTTTTTCTTGCTCATTAATTTGAATCTTTTCTTCTTCAGCAATTTTTTCTAAAATTAATCTGGCTTTTACTCTTTTTTGAGCTAGTTCCCGAAAATCATTTCTTAATTGTTCTTCGGTCTTTTTGATTTGAGCTAAATATTGCTCCAAAGTCAATTGAATCCTTTCCAAAGAAAGTTTTAATTCTTCAACCATCCTTTCAGTTTCAATCTTTATTAAAATCTCCGGGATATCTAAATTCGTTTTTTCAATCAAAGTATCTAAAATAGCCGCTCGTATTCTTTCTTTTTCTTTTTCCTTTTTCTGAGTCAATAAATCTTTCTGCAGAATATTTTTTAATTCTTCTAAAGAAGAAAATTCACCAAGTTGCTTTAAAAAATCGGCATTGAATTCCGGTAATTTTTTCTCTTTAACTTCTTTTAAAACCACTTTGATCAATAATTCTTTTCCCTTTAAATTTTCATCCGGCCAATCTTGGGGGACAGGAAGATTAAAAGTTTTCTCTTCTTTTACCTTCATGCCGATAATTTGTTCTTCGAAGCCCGGTAAAAAATTACCTTTTCCTAAAATAAAACTATAATTTTTATCCTCACCGTTAGGAATCAATTGATCGCCTTCAAAAATTTGAAAATCAATAGTTACTAAATCTTCTTTTCTAGCCTCTCTTTCTAAGGGATGATAAGAAGCATAAGAATCTTGAATTAACTTTAAAGTTTCTTCAATCTCTTTATCTTCGACTTTAACTTCTGCTTTCTCTTTGTTTTTTTCAGCAGCAATAGACTTATAATCAGGCAAAGAAAATTCTGAAAGATAAGCAACTTGAATTTTTACTTCTGCTTCTTTGTCAGGAATAATTTTAGTCACTTTAATTTCTGGTACACCCATTGCCCGAATATTCTTTTCTTTTAAAACGCTGGGGTAAATTTCTTCAACAGCTTCATTTAAGGCTTTTTCGTAAATTTCCAAAGGTGAAAACTTTTTTTCTACCAATTCCAAAGGAGCTTTTGATTTTCTAAAACCATCAATTTCTAAATTAGCTTGAATCTTTTTTAAAACCTTCTCTTTATAAGGCAGTAAATCTTGCTGAGAAAACTGAAGATCTATTTCCACGGTTGAATTTTCTTTTTTTTGAACATTTATTTCCATTTTTATTTTTATTATTTTTTAATATTTTTGAATCTATGAATTTGCTGACTAAATTATTGGGATTGTTCGAAATCGTTTTCTTCTTTATTGGTTTCATTAACTTCACTTTTTTCGTTGATTATTTCTTCTTTATTTCCTTCCTGTTCTGGTCCAATTTCACCATTTTCTATTTTTTCTGTTGGGTTTAAAATCGAACGAATATCAATCCGCCAGCCAGTTAATTTGGCAGCCAAGCGAACATTTTGACCGTTTTTGCCTATAGCTAATGATAATTGATCCGGTTGCAGAAAAACCCGAACTTCTCTCTTGTCAGAAATTACTTCTGCCTCTTCTACTTTAGCTGGGCCTAAAGCATAACTGACATATTTTGCTGGTTCTTCAGAATAGGGAATCACGTCTATTTTTTCCCCTTTCAGTTCATCAAGAATAACTGCT